>NZ_VFVC01000024.1:72500-81484 GCF_006441575.1 Mesorhizobium sp. B2-4-12 | reverse complement strand
GGACAATGAGGGGCGGCGCCGGCGTTCGTCTCCTACAGAACCCCGCCTCTATTCCACCCCCTGCCCCGATCCCCAAACATCACATATCCGGTCGCGGTTACGGCAAGCGTGTCCTCCAGCTTGATGAACCCGCGCGTCGGGTGGAGCATGGTCGTTTCAACCGACAGCACCATGTTCGTCTCCAGCGGCTTGGCCGCGTAGGTGCCTTCATAGGTCACCGGATGGTTGGTCATCAGGAACGGCGCCTCATGCGTGATCAGGCCCATGCCGTGGGCAAAGAAATCCGTATAGGCCGCGACCTTCGAGGCTTTTAGCACGCCTTCCGCGTGGGCAATCATGTCGCCGCCCAGCGTGCCCGCCTTGACCTTCGAGAACGCCGCCTGCTGCACCATCTCGACCTCGGCCAGGAGATCCTCGAGCTCGGCATCCGGTTCGCCAAGAATGCCCATCCGGCAGAGGTCGCCGATATAGCCGTGATAATTGCCACCGGAATCGATCGACAGCACCTCGCCCTTCTTCCACGCCTGGCCTGATGAAGCGCGGTTGTGGCTGGAGCCCAGCGTCAGCAGGCAATATTCGAAATGCGCGCCGCGATTGGTCTCCTCGCGCCGCAGTTGCTCGATGATCTCGGCCTTGCTCGTGCCTTCGCGTGCCCAGGCGATGGTCGCCAGCATGGAATCGGTGATCAGTTCGGAGGCCATGCGCAGCTTCTCCAGCTCGGCATCGGTCTTGATGGCGCGCATGCGCTCCAGCATGTCGGTCGCATCGACAAGCCTGGCGTCCGGCAGCGCCTTGCGGATCAGCGTGTAGGCGTCGGACGGCAGGAAGGCAGGCTCGATGCCGATGCGCGCACCTGCCTTGCCGATCTTCTGCAAATGCTCGACGGCAAGGTTCGCGGCGTCTAGCGTGCCCCAGCAGGCGGCATGCAGTGTCGGTGTCCAGAACGGATGGTTCTGGTGCTCGCCGCCTTCCATTTTATTGCCGATATAGGCCGCGTGCTCCGGTCCGCCCTTCTCGTAGATGACAACGGGCAGATAGCGGCTGTGGCCGATCGCATCCATGGCGGCGAAGAAGATGAACTTGTAGCCGCCGAGCAGATACTGCGTGTTGTGCTTGGAGGTCGCGAGCAGCACATCGATGCCGGCCTCCTCCAACAGCCGGTCGACTCTCGCCTGGTCGAACGGGACAGTGCTGACGGCATTCTTGCCCGGCGCAACGTTCATCTCTCTATCTCCCTGAATTGCCCGTGATCGGCGCGGCTCCGCTCCCGATCCGATGGCGCGCGGCCAAATCTGCACCATTTTGTCTTCTCTGGTCTATCCAGAATACGCGAACAGACCGGATTGAGGATAGATAAGTCGCCATTCGCCTTTTATCCTGTCAATTTGGTCCTGCCAGATAGGCAAAAATGCACCCGCGCGACGAAACTGGTCCAGCGGACGAAAATTTCAAAGCCAAGCGAGGGTGCGCCAATTCCGTCTCTGGCGAAACCCTCGGCAAGGCTCATAATCGCCGCCGCGAGGATACCGATGCGCTTGCCGGCATCCGAGGGGACTTGTCGCGCCACGCGGGTCGCGCAGAGGAGGGAGTTAAATCATGTCGGATTTCACGATTTCGAGACGCAAGATGCTTGCCGGCTCGGCGATGCTGCTGGCCTCCACGGCCATGCCGTCGCTCGGCTGGGCACAGACGCCGAAGAAGGGTGGCCGGCTGGTGCTCGCCGCCGATTCCGAGCCACGCAACCTCAACCCGGCGATCGTCGCCTCCAACGGCGTCTTCTTCATTTCCAGCAAGATCGTGGAAACGCTGGCCGAAGCCTCCTTCGATGGCAAGGATGGGCTTGCCCCCCGCCTGGCCGTGAGTTGGGAAAGTGCGGCCGACGGGCTGTCGGCGACCTTCAAGCTGCGCGAAGGCGTCAAATGGCACGACGGCAAGCCGTTCACCTCGGCCGACGTCGCCTTCTCGGCGCTGCAGATCTGGAAGCCGCTGCAGAATCTCGGCCGCACGGTGTTCAAGGACCTCGCCGCCGTCGACACCCCCGACGATCTGACCGCAATCTTCAAGTTCGCCAAGCCAACGCCGTTCCAGCTGATCCGCAACGCGCTGCCGGCCCTGAGCAGCGTCGTGCCCAAGCACATCTACGAGGTCGGCAAGATCGAGGACAACCCGGCCAACACCGCGCCGATCGGCACCGGCCCGTTCAAGTTCGGTGAATACAAGGCCGGCCAGTACTACCGCCTGACCAGGAATACCGACTACTGGGGCAAGGACGAGCCCTATCTCGACGAGATCATCTATCAGGTGTTGCCCGACCGCACCTCGGCAGCGAGCGCGCTGGAAGCCGAAGAAATCCAACTCGCCGCCTTCTCGGCGGTGCCGCTGGCAGACCTCGACCGTATTTCGAAGGTGCCGGGTCTGAAGGTCATCACCAAGGGCTATGAAGGTCTAACTTATCAGCTCGTGGTCGAGATCAACCATCGCCGCAAGGAACTGGCCGACCTCAAGGTGCGCCGGGCAATCGCGCATGCCATCGACAAGGATTTCGTCGTCAAGACGGTGTTCCTCGGCTATGCCGCCACCGCCACCGGCCCGGTGCCGAAGAACGATCCGCAATTCTACACCGCCGACGTGCCGACCTATCCATTCGACGTCGCCAAGGCCAACGCGCTGCTCGACGAGGCCGGCTACAAAAGGGGTGCCGACAGCAACCGCTTCTCGCTCAAGCTGCTGCCGGCGCCCTATTTCAACGAGACGAAACAGTTCGGCGACTATCTGCGTCAGGCGCTTGCCGCCATCGGCATTGACGCGCAGCTGGTCAACAACGACTCCGCCGCGCACATCAAGGCCGTCTACACCGACCACGCCTTCGACCTCGCCGTCGGCCCGCCTGTGTTCCGTGGCGACCCCGCGATCTCGACCACCATACTGGTGCAGAGCGGCATTCCAGACGGCGTGCCATTCTCCAACCAGGGCGGCTACAAGAACGACGCCCTCGACGCGCTGATCACCAAAGCGTCGGAGACGCTCGACACATCAGCCCGTACCGACCTCTATAAGCAGTTCCAGAAGGAGGTCGCCGCCGACCTGCCGTTGATCAACGTCGCCGAATGGAGCTTCATCAGCGTCGCGAGTGACAAGGTCGGCAACATCGCCAACAATCCACGCTGGGCGGTTTCGAACTGGGCGGACACATATTTGGAATCGTGACAGATTTGCGCGGATGAAAGTTCGCGAAGAAATCCGTGTTGAGACATGGCCTACGGCCGGGTTTCTTCACACCCCCCTCTGTCCGGCCGGACAGAGGGGGGTGCCTAGGCGCAATCCTGACCAGCGTATCGCCACACCTTGGGGGCGCACATGACCCGCGCCCTCATCCTCCTCCGCCGTCGCCTCGTCGGCAGCATCTTCGTGCTGTTGATCGTCATCATCGGCACCTTCCTGCTTCTCGAAGCCGCCCCCGGCGATGCGGTCGATGCCTACATCGTCTCCACCGGCGGCGATGCCGGCATGATCGAGCTGCTGCGCCACCGCTGGGGTCTCGACCAATCCGAGGTGACGCGGCTCGCCAACTATCTCTGGGCGCTGCTGCATCTCGATCTCGGCCAGTCGGTGACGTTCTCCAGGCCGATCCGCGACGTGATCCTCGAGCGCTTGCCCAACACGCTGCTGCTGATGGTCAGCGCCACCGCGCTTTCCTTCGGGCTGGGTTCCACCCTCGGCATCTATGCCGGCGCACGGCCAGGCAGCTTCCGCGACCGCTTCCTGTCGATCGGCTCGCTGGCGCTGTATGCCGTGCCGGGTTTCTGGCTCGGCCTGGTGCTGATCGTGATCTTTGCCGTCGACCTGCGCTGGCTGCCGATCGGCGGCATCGAGACCCTGGCTTCGGACAGGACCGGCCTCGACCGCGTCGCCGACATCGCCATCCACTTGGTGCTGCCGGTCTCAGCACTCGGCTTCATTTACCTCGCCCTCTATCTGCGCATGATGCGCGCCGGCATGGCGGAAGCCTGGCGGCAGGACTTCGTGCTGGCCGCCCGCGCCAGGGGCCTTTCGCGCCGCCGCATCGTGCTCGCCCACGTCGCCCGCAACGCATTGCTGCCGCTGGTCACCATGCTCGGCCTGCAGTCGGCGCAGATGCTTGGCGGCAGCGTCGTCATCGAAAGCGTCTTTTCCGTTCCGGGCCTCGGCCGGCTGGCGCAGGAAGCCGTCGCGGCGCGCGACACGCCATTGCTGCTCGGCATCATCCTCACCAGCGCCGTCCTTGTCATCGTCATCAACCTCCTCGTCGACATCGCCTACGCCTTGCTCGATCCGCGCGTCGGCGCCGGAGAGGCCGGCGCATGAACCCGCTCCGCCGTTTCCTGCGCACGCCTGAGGCAATCGCCGGCGCCATTCTTCTGGGCGCACTGGCCGCGATGGCGCTGTCCGCCTCGCTGCTGTTTCCCGGCGACCCGCAAGCCATCGCCGGCCCGGCGCTGCTGCCGCCCTTCCAGGACTGGTCGCTGCCGCTCGGCACCGACCGGCTCGGCCGTGACGTGCTGGCCGAGCTCTTCCATGGCGCCCGCACTTCGCTGGCTGTCGGCCTGGCGGCAGCGGCGGCGGCACTCGCGATCGGCGCCGTGGTCGGCACGCTGGCCGGCTTTGCCGGCGGCCTCCTCGACGAGGTGCTGATGCGCGTCACCGATGCTTTCCAGACCGTGCCCAGCTTCCTGCTGGCACTGGCTTTCGTCAGCGTCGTCGGACCGTCGCTCGGCATCGTCGTAATTGCCATCGCGCTCGGCACCTGGACCGGACCGGCGCGTGTCGCGCGTGCGGAAGTCCTCTCCATCCGTGAACGCGATTATGTCGCCGGCGCTCGCGTCATCGGCATGCATCCCCTGGAAATCGCCTTTCGTGAGGTGCTGCCCAATGCCTTGCCGCCGGTATTGGCGATGTCGTCGGTGATCGTCGCCGCGGCGATCCTGACCGAAGCGGCCTTGTCCTTCCTTGGCCTTGGCGACCCCAACCGCGTCACCTGGGGTGGCATGATCGCGGAAGGCCGCACGGTGCTGCGCACCGCACCCTTCCTGTCGATCGTTCCGGGTATCGCCTTGGTGCTGACCGTGCTTGGCGTCTATCTCGCCGGTGAAGGCATCGTCGAGACGACAGCGGTCAAGAAAGGCCTGTCTTGACCTCGCTGGCTTCGATCCGCGACCTGGCGGTTAGCTATCGACGCGAAGGTGCCGAGGTGGCGGCGCTGAAGGGGATCAGCCTGGAGATCGCCGCAGGAGAACGTCTGGCGATCCTCGGTGAGAGCGGTTCCGGCAAAAGCACGCTGGCGCTGGCGATTGCAGGATTGCTGCCGGCAACCGCCAAGGTTGGAGGCCTCATCGAGTGGTCCTTGCCATCATCGCCGTCCTTTGGTGCCAAGGCATCCCCCTCTGCCCTGCCGGACATCTCCCCCTCAAGGGGGGAAATTAGCAGTTCCACTGTCGGTTCCCCCCTTGCTGCCGACGTAGTTGGCGAAGGTCGACATGCGGGCCTGATCTCCCCCCTTGAGGGGGAGATGTCCGACAGGACAGAGGGGGGCTTCCTAGAGCGCCGAGCGCAAAAGTCTGTGTCCAAACAAAGCCTGGCACCCCTCGGCGGCCGCGACATCGGCTTCGTGTTCCAGGATCCGTCCGCCAGCCTCGATCCCGTGATGACCATCGGCAAACAAATCGCCGAAGTGGCGCACACACATCTCGGCCTCGACTGGCGGGCATCATATGCGAGAGCCAAAACCCTGCTCGAACGCGTCCGCTTGCCCGATCCGGACGCAGCCCTGCGATCCTTCCCGCATCAACTCTCCGGCGGCCAGAAGCAACGCGCGGCAATTGCGGCTGCGATCGCCGCCGGGCCGAGATTGCTGATCGCCGACGAGGCGACCAGCGCACTCGACACCATCGTGCAGGCCGAGATCGTCGCCTTGATCCGCCGGTTGGTTGCGGAGGACGGCATGACGCTGCTGTTCATCAGTCACGACATCGCGCTGGCGGCCGAACTCGCCGAGCGCATTGCCGTGTTTCGGCACGGCAAACTGATCGAGCTTGGCACGACGGCGCGGATTGTGAATGCACCGACCGAACCCTACACACGTGCCCTGCTCGACGCTCATATCGGCCTCGATGCTGACCCGCTGTTGAATCGCAGCGAGTTCCACGCATGAGCCTGCTCGCGGTCTCCAATCTCTCCAAGATCTACCGACGAGGCGGCAAGGCGATAGCCGCTGTCGACGACGTTTCCTTTCACATCGGCCCGGGCGAAACGCTGGCGCTGGCCGGCCCCTCCGGCAGCGGCAAATCGACGATCGCACGGCTCGTGCTGCGCCTGATCGAGCCGGACGCCGGGCGCATTGAATTCGAAGGTGACGATTTCCTGGCTTTGCGCGGTGCGGTCCTGCGCGCCCGCCGCGCCCGCCTGCAGATGGTATTCCAGAATCCGCTGGCCGCCTTCAATCCGCGCGCCACGGTAGCGCGCGTTCTCGACGATCCCTTGCGCATCCATGGCATCGCGTCGCGCGCCGAGCGTCCGCGCCGTATCGCCGTCCTGCTCGAACGCGTCGGGCTGGCGGCCGATCTCGCGCCGCGCGCCATACACGAAATCTCCGGCGGCCAGCGACAGCGTGTGGCCATCGCCCGGGCCATCGCTACGAAGCCGTCGCTGATCGTGCTCGACGAGGCGGTGTCGGCACTCGACGTCTCGGTGCGCGGCCAGATCCTCGACCTTCTGCTCGACCTGCAACGCCAGGACCAGATCGCCTATCTCTTCATTTCACATGATCTCGGCGTCGCCCGCGCGGTCGCCCACCGTGTCATCCTTCTCGACGCCGGGCGGATTGCCGAGAGCGGCGATGCCCGTGCCGTCATTGACGCACCCCGATCGGCCATCGGCAGGGCGCTGGTGGCCGCTGCGCCTAGATTGAACAGAAGTAACCCATGATCCCGTCTTCGAACAGGATGTGACAAGAGCCCGGCCGCCCATGCCTGCGTCCTGTGCCGGTCTTTGCCAAATGGACCTTCGACAGGCGGCATCCATGCCGTCTTTCCGCCCGCCCGGTTCCGGCCCGCCAAGGTACGCGCCTTCGTTGAACCTGCTGGCCGCGGCCGAGAAGAAACGGGGCGCGCCGCATTGAAGCGGCGTGAAGTCGCCGCGTACGAGATTGTTAGCGAAAGCTTACATTTGGGAAGGCTCTTGCCCATCAAGGCGCTCCGGTTCTGCTTTCCCCTCATTGGCGACCATCATCGGCTCCCAGATCAAACCGGCCGCCGGCTTGGTGCCATGCCATGCGGGCTGTTTGATTTGGCTTTGGGGGTTCGATTGCCAGCGTTGATCCGGTTGCGGGGGCCACATCGGCATAGCAAAGCAAAACGGCCCGCCTGGGGGTGCCTGGCGGGCCGTTTTTGATTTGGTTGCGGGGACAGGATTTGAACCTGTGACCTTCAGGTTATGAGCCTGACGAGCTACCGGGCTGCTCCACCCCGCGTCAACGCTGAGCAAGCGTTTGCTTGCGTAGTCTGCGATCGCCTGGGCGATTGCGTTTGCCTGGCGATTGCGCTTTGCAACTGCCTTTTTTGGTTTTTGCCAATGGAAAGGGCCGCGTTAGCGGCCCGAGGTTTCCCGTTGGCGGGCCATGTTCAGAGAAGATTTCCACACATTGATCCAAAAATCATTTTTGATTTTTGGAAAGCACGATGTGCGGATCAAACGTGCGTTTAGCAGACCTGGCAGCGACCTACTCTCCCGCGTCTTGAGACGAAGTACCATCAGCGCTGGAGCGTTTCACGGCCGAGTTCGGAATGGGATCGGGTGCAGCCGCTCCGCCATAACCACCAGGTCGGCAAAACGCACGTTATTCGAGAAGCTGGGTTAGGGGATTAGGCAGCAGGGAATAGTGAGTAGGAGATACCTGCTCGCCATCCGGCTGTGCCGTTGCCTGTCTTTCCGTGCCAAGGCGATGCTTTTGCAGGTTGCTTCGGGCAAAGCCCGCAAGCGCGACTGCGCGTCGCCGGTTTTCCGGCGCCCTCGCGGAGCATAGGCCCCAGAGGGGCCGCTCATGCGTGAGCGCTGGTGAGACCATCTGACTATGTCAGATGGGCATAAGGAATGAGAACGATCAAGCCGATCGAACTATTAGTACCGGTAAGCTTCAAGCGTTGCCGCTCTTCCACACCCGGCCTATCAACGTGGTCGTCTTCCACGGTTCTCAGGGAATACTCGTTTTAAGGTGGGTTTCCCGCTTAGATGCCTTCAGCGGTTATCCCGTCCGGATATAGCTACCCTGCTATGCGGCTGGCGCCACAACAGGTCCACCAGAGATCCGTCCATCCCGGTCCTCTCGTACTAGGGACAGATCCTTTCAATATTCCTACACCCACGGCAGATAGGGACCGAACTGTCTCACGACGTTCTGAACCCAACTCACGTACCGCTTTAAATGGCGAACAGCCATACCCTTGGGACCTGCTCCAGCCCCAGGATGCGATGAGTCGACATCGAGGTGCCAAACAACCCCGTCGATATGGACTCTTGGGGGTCATCAGCCTGTTATCCCCGGCGTACCTTTTATCCGTTGAGCGATGGCCCTTCCACGCGGGACCACCGGATCACTATGACCGACTTTCGTCTCTGCTCGACTTGTCAGTCTCGCAGTCAGGCAGGCTTATGCCATTGCACTCAGCGAACGATTTCCGACCGTTCTGAGCCCACCATCGCGCGCCTCCGTTACTCTTTAGGAGGCGACCGCCCCAGTCAAACTACCCACCATACATTGTCCCGGACCCGGATAACGGGCCGCGGTTAGACATCCATAGTGATAAGGGTGGTATTTCAAGGGTGGCTCCACCTGAGCTGGCGCCCAGGTTTCAAAGCCTACCACCTATCCTACACATGCCACTACGAATGCCAATGTAAAGCTATAGTAAAGGTGCACGGGGTCTTTCCGTCTAACCGCAGGAACCCCGCAT
>NZ_VFVC01000024.1:62500-67500 GCF_006441575.1 Mesorhizobium sp. B2-4-12 | reverse complement strand
GATCAGAGCCGTTCCTCAAGCAATTCCGGAGTGATGTTGCGGCCGGAATAGAAGATGCCCAGGATCAGCACCCGCCCACCCTCGACGGCGAAAGCGATACTGACGGCGCGCCGGTAGCCGATGATCCGCAGCCCAGGCATGGTTTCGAGCCGTTCGGTGCCTCGCTGTGGAAAAGTCGATAGGCCCAGGCAGTGATAGCGGATACCCACAACGAAATTCCAGGCGATCGCGGGCGACGCACGCTCGGCTATCGTCATGGAGCTGTTCCAGCTCGGCTTCCGCGCTGGGGTGGAAAACAATCCAATACTCCATCCCCTACTTGGCTTTCGCCTGCTTCGCACGATGACGCGCCTCAGCCGGGAGAAAACCGTCTCGGCAGGAATACCCTTCGCCGGATCCTGCTGGAGCTCGGTCAGCCGCGCCGGGATCTCCTCGCGCAGCCACTTTTCCCGCTCCGCCTCGAAATCCTCGAGCATGCGCAGGCCGGCGCGAACAACCTCACTGGCATTGTTGTAGCGGCCTGATTCGAGTTGCTTCCTGATGAAGCGTTCGTAATGGTCGTTCAGAGCGTAATTGGGCATGGCAACCTTATGGAGAGAAGGTGGGTCGCAGGAAGATAGCAATAGATGTCAACAATTGCCAGAATTGGCCGGTCTTGCCGCGCTCTGCCTTTGATTCGATCGCCTCGCGGGGACAGGCCACGTCGCAGTGCGTCGACATCCACGTCGCCGTCGACCCGAACATGACGGCCACCGCCGAATTCGATCTTGATGATGCCACTCTTCCGACGCCGGCGCCCTAGTTTCGGCGGCGTTTCCATCACCGGCGGCGCTGCCGCAGCCGGCACATCGCGACCGGCACTAACTGCGAAGTGCCCGCTTCCGACCGAGCGCACAGGTCTTTGCGCCACCGAAAGAGCTGGCTCACATGAATACCAGCGGAGCACGCGACTTCCGACGCCGCCACGCCGGCCTCCAACGACGTCGCAACCAGCCGCCTCTTCTCGTCGCGCGACCAGCGCCGCCGCCTCTCGACAGATGTGATGATCACCTCCGTCCGCGACATTGTCATAGGGCTACTCCTAGGATTGTCCCTAGGATTTCCGATGTTCGCCCTCAGCCGACAAGGCGGCTCTCACCGGATGGATACCTTTCCCCTCATTGGTGACCATCATCGGCTCCCAGATCAAACCGGCCGCCGGCTTGGTGCCATGCCATGCGGGCTGTTTGATTTGGCTTTGGGGGTTCGATTGCCAGCGTTGATCCGGTTGCGGGGGCCACATCGGCATAGCAAAGCAAAACGGCCCGCCTGGGGGTGCCTGGCGGGCCGTTTTTGATTTGGTTGCGGGGACAGGATTTGAACCTGTGACCTTCAGGTTATGAGCCTGACGAGCTACCGGGCTGCTCCACCCCGCGTCAACGCTGAGCAAGCGTTTGCTTGCGTAGTCTGCGATCGCCTGGGCGATTGCGTTTGCCTGGCGATTGCGCTTTGCAACTGCCTTTTTTGGTTTTTGCCAATGGAAAGGGCCGCGTTAGCGGCCCGAGGTTTCCCGTTGGCGGGCCATGTTCAGAGAAGATTTCCACACATTGATCCAAAAATCATTTTTGATTTTTGGAAAGCACGATGTGCGGATCAAACGTGCGTTTAGCAGACCTGGCAGCGACCTACTCTCCCGCGTCTTGAGACGAAGTACCATCAGCGCTGGAGCGTTTCACGGCCGAGTTCGGAATGGGATCGGGTGCAGCCGCTCCGCCATAACCACCAGGTCGGCAAAACGCACGTTATTCGAGAAGCTGGGTTAGGGGATTAGGCAGCAGGGAATAGTGAGTAGGAGATACCTGCTCGCCATCCGGCTGTGCCGTTGCCTGTCTTTCCGTGCCAAGGCGATGCTTTTGCAGGTTGCTTCGGGCAAAGCCCGCAAGCGCGACTGCGCGTCGCCGGTTTTCCGGCGCCCTCGCGGAGCATAGGCCCCAGAGGGGCCGCTCATGCGTGAGCGCTGGTGAGACCATCTGACTATGTCAGATGGGCATAAGGAATGAGAACGATCAAGCCGATCGAACTATTAGTACCGGTAAGCTTCAAGCGTTGCCGCTCTTCCACACCCGGCCTATCAACGTGGTCGTCTTCCACGGTTCTCAGGGAATACTCGTTTTAAGGTGGGTTTCCCGCTTAGATGCCTTCAGCGGTTATCCCGTCCGGATATAGCTACCCTGCTATGCGGCTGGCGCCACAACAGGTCCACCAGAGATCCGTCCATCCCGGTCCTCTCGTACTAGGGACAGATCCTTTCAATATTCCTACACCCACGGCAGATAGGGACCGAACTGTCTCACGACGTTCTGAACCCAACTCACGTACCGCTTTAAATGGCGAACAGCCATACCCTTGGGACCTGCTCCAGCCCCAGGATGCGATGAGTCGACATCGAGGTGCCAAACAACCCCGTCGATATGGACTCTTGGGGGTCATCAGCCTGTTATCCCCGGCGTACCTTTTATCCGTTGAGCGATGGCCCTTCCACGCGGGACCACCGGATCACTATGACCGACTTTCGTCTCTGCTCGACTTGTCAGTCTCGCAGTCAGGCAGGCTTATGCCATTGCACTCAGCGAACGATTTCCGACCGTTCTGAGCCCACCATCGCGCGCCTCCGTTACTCTTTAGGAGGCGACCGCCCCAGTCAAACTACCCACCATACATTGTCCCGGACCCGGATAACGGGCCGCGGTTAGACATCCATAGTGATAAGGGTGGTATTTCAAGGGTGGCTCCACCTGAGCTGGCGCCCAGGTTTCAAAGCCTACCACCTATCCTACACATGCCACTACGAATGCCAATGTAAAGCTATAGTAAAGGTGCACGGGGTCTTTCCGTCTAACCGCAGGAACCCCGCATCTTCACGGGGAATTCAATTTCACTGAGTCTATGCTGGAGACAGCGGGGAAGTCGTTACGCCATTCGTGCAGGTCGGAACTTACCCGACAAGGAATTTCGCTACCTTAGGACCGTTATAGTTACGGCCGCCGTTTACTGGGGCTTCGATTCAGAGCTTGCACCCCTCCTCTTAACCTTCCAGCACCGGGCAGGCGTCAGACCCTATACGTCGCCTTGCGGCTTCGCAGAGCCCTGTGTTTTTGATAAACAGTCGCTACCCCCTGGTCTGTGCCACCCTCCTCTGCTTGCGCAGAAAAGGGTCACGCTTCTTCCGAAGTTACGCGTGCAATTTGCCGAGTTCCTTCAGCATAGTTCTCTCAAGCGCCTTGGTATACTCTACCAGACCACCAGTGTCGGTTTCGGGTACGGTCTATAAGGAGGAGCTATTTCCTGGAACCACTCCGCTGCCCGTTCAATCCGATAAGATTGGACAACTTGTGTGATCCGTCACTACCTCCAGGCCCACGAATATTAACGTGGTTCCCATCGACTACGCGTTTCCGCCTCGTCTTAGGGGCCGGCTAACCCTGCTCAGATTAACTTTAAGCAGGAACCCTTGGTCTTTCGGCGGGGGAGTCTCTCACTCCCCTTACGTTACTCATGTCAGCATTCGCACTTCTGATACCTCCACCACCCCTCACGGGTATGGCTTCATCAGCTTACAGAACGCTCCGCTACCGCTCGTGATTGCTCACGAACCCTAAGCTTCGGTGTATGGCTTTAGCCCCGTTACATTTTCGGCGCAAAGACCCTTATTTAGACCAGTGAGCTGTTACGCTTTCTTTAAATGATGGCTGCTTCTAAGCCAACATCCTGGTTGTTTTGGGATCCTCACATCCTTTCCCACTTAGCCATAACTTGGGGACCTTAGCTGTAGGTCAGGGTTGTTTCCCTTTTCACGACGGACGTTAGCACCCGCCGTGTGTCTGCCGACTAGTACTCCCAGGTATTCGGAGTTTGGTTAGGTTTGGTAATCCGGTGAGGACCCCTAGCCCATCCAGTGCTCTACCCCCTGGGGTATTCGGTCGACGCTCTACCTAAATAGATTTCGCGGAGAACCAGCTATTTCCGAGTTTGATTGGCCTTTCACCCCTAGCCACAAGTCATCCCGAACTATTGCAACAGTTATGGGTTCGGTCCTCCAGTAAGTGTTACCTTACCTTCAACCTGCTCATGGCTAGATCACTCGGTTTCGGGTCTAATGCGACGAACTGAACGCCCTGTTCAGACTCGCTTTCGCTGCGCCTACACCTACCGGTTTAAGCTTGCTCGTCACACTAAGTCGCTGACCCATTATACAAAAGGTACGTGGTCACCCTTGCGGGCTCCCACTGTTTGTAGGCAATCGGTTTCAGGTACTCTTTCACTCCCCTTGTCGGGGTGCTTTTCACCTTTCCCTCACGGTACTAGTTCGCTATCGGTCATGCACGAGTACTTAGGCTTGGAGGGTGGTCCCCCCAATTTCAGACAGGATTTCACGTGTCCCGCCTTACTCGAGGACGATTGATTGCATTACGCGTACGGGGCTGTCACCCACTATGGCCCTACTTTCCAGAAGGTTCCGCTTGTCTCTCAATCGCCACTGGCCTGGTCCGGGTTCGCTCGCCACTACTTCCGGAGTCTCGGTTGATGTCCTTTCCTACGGGTACTTAGATGTTTCAGTTCCCCGCGTTCGCCACTTTATCCCTATGTATTCAGGATAAGTTACCTATTATCGATACTTGGAAACCACAGCAGCAAGTCGGCCTTGCGACCTTCTGGCTGCTCTGATTTTCCAAGCACCTTAGGTGGGTTTCCCCATTCGGAAATCTACGGATCAAAGGGTATTCGCACCTCCCCGTAGCTTATCGCAGCGTATCACGTCCTTCATCGCCTGTGCATGCCAAGGCATCCACCAATTGCCCTTAAGACACTTGATCGTTCTCATTGCCAATGCCCACCCGCGCGATTTCGAAGAAATCGTCGCTTCAGCCAAACCCTTGCGGGATTAGCCCAAGCGCGATCTCGAAGAGATCGTCGCATAAGCGCAATCCTGTGCGGGATTGTCGCTCGATGTCATTGGCACA
>NZ_VFVC01000024.1:0-57500 GCF_006441575.1 Mesorhizobium sp. B2-4-12 | reverse complement strand
GAAGCAGGAAGATGGCAATTCGCTGAAGGTTGCCAGCGCCAAGATCGAAGGCTGAGCCCTTCGCCTTTCAGTCCTGCCTGGTTTCTGCGCGCCGCGACCACGGCAGCGCTTCGCCGGGAATCGTTGTCCATGCGATGGCGGCTGGAAGCAGGCAAAGCAGCGCCGTCACCGAGGAGACAGCCGAAAAGGCTGCGTCACTGGCGGCAAGCCTTGCCGCATCGAGCGCCGGCGCCAAGCCAGCCGGTGCCAGCTCACCGAAGCCAGGCACGCTTGAAATCGCATTCCCATCCAGTGCCTTGGCGTAGACCCAAGCCGCCAGCGACCCCATCGCCGCCACCGCGATCAGGCCGCCAATGCGCGAGACGGCATTGTTGATGCCGGAAGCGGCCCCCGTGTCCTTGTCTTCCACCGCCGTCATGATCGCGGTCGAGAGCGGCGATACAACCAGCGCCATGCCGAGCCCCATCAGCGCCATCAGTGGAAATGTTCCGGTCCAGAAATGGTGGATGCCGGCATGGGTGAGCAAGGCAAGTCCGGCGAAGGCGAAGGCCACTACCAGACTGCCGCAGGCGATCGGGAAACGCGGTCCGATCCGGTCCGACAATTGCCCGACCGGTCCCGACAGAAGCGCGATCGATGCCGACAGCGGCAGGAAGATGAAGCCAACTTCGGCCGTGCTCAGACCCCAGCCGGCGATCATGAGCATCGGCAGGTAGAAAAGATTGGCCGACAGCGCGAAATAGAGGAAGAAGGTCGCCACATTGGCGCCAGCGAAAGCGCCGATGCGAAACAGGCTGAGGTCGATCATCGGCTCGCGTTGCCGCTGCTCGAACAGGATGAAGACGGCAAGCAGCACAGCGCCGGCGGCAATGCTCGGTCCCGCCATGTGGCCCCCGCCGCTGGCGCTCATCGAGGTCAGCCCATAGGCGAGCGCGCCGAAGGCCAGTGTCGCAAGCCCGCCGCCGCCCAGATCAAGGCTGCGTTTCTCAGTCGGCTCATCGGCCGGAATTTTGGCAAGCAGGAGATAGATCGAGATCAGGCCAAGCGGCAGGTTGACGGCGAAAATCGCCCGCCAGATGCCACCGCCGAAAGCCGAGAGCACCAGGCCGCCGAGTACTGGGCCGAGCGCGGTGGTCAGCGCGGAGGCCGCCGCCCAGATGCCGATCGCGCGGCCCCGCTCTTTTTTCGGATAGGCCTTGGCGATGATGGCGAGGCTGCCCGGCACCATGATCGCCGCGCCAATACCCTGGAGGGCGCGAAACGCGATCAGCACGATCGCGTTCGGCGCCAGCGCACAGGCAAGCGAGGCCGCGACGAACAGCGCAATGCCGGCCACGAAGGCGCGGCGCAGCCCGAACCGGTCGCCGGCGGCTCCGCCGGCAAGGATCAGCGCCGAGAGCGTCAACGCATAGGCATTGGAAATCCACTGTGCCGCGGCAAGGCTGGCACCGAGATCGACGCGGATCGCCGGCATGGCGATGGCCAGGATCGAGCCGTCGATGAAGCCGAGCGCCGAAGCCAGGATCGCCGCAACCAGCACGTATCGCCGCAGCGAAGGCGGACAGAAAGTTCCGTTCGTGACCGGACTGGTCAGCGGGATTGCGGCGGCTTTATCTGGTGAATGCATGACACATTGCTTAGACCGTCGGTGTTTCGGCAACAACCGGCCAGCGGCTCGCAGTCACTGAGCCCAGCCAACTGGGCAGGGTCGCGCCGCACCGGATGCAAACGGCGGCAGTCATGCTAAGTTCCGGAGAGCCGCAAGCGAGGAGAAGTCTATGAAGCGTCCACTCGAAGCATCAGCGGAGGGACGCGGCCGCATTGTCGGCATCACCGACGGCGTCTTCGCCATCGCGCTCACCCTGATCGTGCTCGAGATCAGGGTGCCGGCGCATGAGACGATCCATTCCGAGCATGATCTGCTCGCTGCGATCGCGGCATTGGCGCCGCGCTTTCTGACCTATGCCTTTGAGTTTCCTGACGCTGACGATCTTCTGGTTCGGCCAGCAGGCCCAGCATGGGCTGATCGCCAAGTCCGACAGGCGGCTTGCCACGCTGAACCTCTGCTTTCTCGCCTTTGTCGCCTTGCTGCCGTTCTCGACCGACCTTCTGGCGGACTTCCTCGAATTCAGGACCGCGGTGCTGGTCTACTGGCTCAACCTGCTGATGCTCGGCGTCACGCTGTTCGCCAGCTGGCATTACGCGGAGAAGAACGGCTTTGTCGCGGAAGGCGTCGACGCTGAAGCGAAGCGCACGGTCTATCTGCGTATCGCCAAGGCGCAGATCCTGTGGGCAATCGGCGCCGCACTCTGCCTGGTCACCCCATTGCTCAGCGTCGGCTTCATTCTGGTGGTGCAGCTGATCTATGCCGCCGCACTGCGCGGCTCATTGCTGCGCAAAGTCATCGGCTGAAGATCCCCCGACGAATTCCACGGTGACGCCTGGCGACACCAACTTGGCGAGCTCGCGCGCGTCCCAGTTCGTCAGGCGCACACAGCCATGGCTTTCGGTCTTGCCGATCTTCGATGGGTCCGGCGTGCCGTGGATGCCGTAGGTCGGTTTGTCCAAGGCGATCCAGACCGACCCGACAGGTCCGTTGGGGCCTGGCGGAATGGTGAGAATCTTGTCGTTCTGGCCCTGCTTGAAATTGATGTTCGGGTTATAGGTGTAGTTCGGGTCGAGCGCGACACGCGACACCGCGTGTATCCCGGTGGGCGACGGCGTGTCGGCCGAGCCGATGGTCGCGGGATAGGCTGCGACCAGCTTGCCGTCCGCATCGTAGGCGTACACTTCCTTCTTGGCTTTGTCGGCGACGATACGCGCGACCGGCGTTGACACCAGCTTGCCGAAATTGGCGACCTTGATGATCGTCCCGGGGCGATTGAAGTCGAGGCCCTTGTTGATCGACTTCAGATAGGTCTCATCCATGTGGAAGCGCTCGGCGAGTGCCTCGGTGACGGAGGTGTAGCCCATGCGGTCGAGCTTGGCCTTCTGGCTGTAGTCCTCCGGGATCGAGGCTACATAGGGGCCAGCCGCGTCTTCGGGGGTGATCGTGTAGGAAGCGAAAGCGTCGCCGCCGGTCTGGGCAAGGGCCGCCTGGATGCCGACCGCGTCGGTCGATTTCAGATTGCTACCGGTGATCTGGTTGTAGGCGGCCAAGGCCTTGTCGACGTTAGAGCCGAAGCGCCCGTCGATCACCCCCGGCGAAGCGCCGCCGCGGTCGAGCAGCACCTGCAGCGCCGCCACGTCCTGCCGCGCGCCGAGCGACAGCGACGGATCGATGGTGGCCTTGCCGCCAGTGTCCGGCGGCAGGGACGTCTGCGTTTCCGGATTGGCCGGCTGCAGTTCGGGCTGGCCCGGCTGGGCCGGTTCTATCGAGGCCTCATTGAGGGGCTGGCGTTTGATGGTCTGCGGTTTTGCCGGCTGCGGCGCCTCGGGATAAGTGTTGTCGTAGCTGCCGTCATCCTGCTGCGAAGGCGGATAGGCCTCAACCGAATTGTCGCCATAGGGGTCGGCCTCGTCCGCCGGCGGGGGGATGACCCGGCCTTCTTCTTCCAACTGCTTGCGGCGGAACCGCGCCATGTCTTGCGGATCGTCGAGATAGTAGCGGTCATCGTCGGCTGGGGCACGGCCCAACTCGCGCAGTCTTGTATCGCGGCGCAGCGCGCGCCGGTCGAGTCTCGTCTGCGGCGGCTGGATGGCGATCACCTTGCCCGTATCGGCGTCAACGATGACGCGATTACCCCTGGCGTCGTAGTAAATATCGAGATTGCCGTCCTGGGCGACAAGGATGCCACCGTCGCTGGCGGTGCGGCTAACCCTGGGTGCATTGTCTTGCGTCGGCGCTGCGAGCGCGCCGCAAGAAAGCATCCCGGCTGCGAGGGCCGAAAAGACGAAGATCGTGCGGAACATGGTGGCCAAAACTCTCCGGTCCGTAGATTGCCGTCGCCCGGCGTTGTCCCTGTGAGGCGAACCCTTCGCCAGCAAACCAGCTATCCACAATATGGTTCCAACATGAACCGGGCATGAAGATGGCGGTTTTCCGGCACCTCTGGGAATATCAGCTAATGCATGTCGCCCAAAAGTGACCTCGGTTTTGGGACAACGACATGCATCAAAACAAAGAACCTAAAGGGCGTCGCATGACTCCGTTTTCACGAGACGCGCTTTAGCCTGCGCCAAGCCCCAACTCCTTGCGCGCCTGCTTCGTCAGCTTGAGCGCAACAAGGCGGTGGCTCTCGCGCAGATAGTCCTGCAACGCGTCATCATCCATGCTCTGGCTTGTCTGACGCTGGATCCATTTCATGCCGCGCGAGGCAAGATACGGCGCGGGCCGCAAGCCCGGCTGTTCCTTCAGCACGTCATAGGCAATGTCGGAGCATTTGAAGGTGACGAAGAGCTGCGCGCCTTCGTTCCAGCCACCAATGGCAAAGACCTTGGTCCCGACCTTCCAGACATGGGCGCCACCCCACTGCACGACATGGTTCGTGGCAGGCAGAGAGGCGCAGAAGTCGTTGTAGTCATCCAGCGTCATCCGCGTCCCATGCTTGCTATGAAAAACGCCTCGCGCCCAAACTGGGCGCGCGGCACTCCGAAGCGCGACGCGCTTCAGATCTTTTGTTTTTAATGCATGTCATTGTCCCAAAACCAAGGCCGGTTTAGGCGACACGCATCGGTCAGGCCGCCGCCTCGGTCGCGACAACAGTCGGCTTCGAGCGGAAATTCAGCCGGTCGGAACCGGCGGTCACCTTCACCGTCGAGCCATCGAGGATCTCGCCGAGCAGGATCTTCTCCGCCAGCGGGTCCTGCAGTTCCTTCTGCATCACCCGCTTCAGCGGCCTGGCGCCATAGGCCGGATCGTAGCCCTTGGCCGCAAGCCACTCGATCGCCTCGTGATCCAGCGACAGCGCGATCTTGCGATCGACAAGCAGGTTCTCCAGCCGTTTGAGCTGGATCTCGACGATGCGGTCCATGTCCTGACGGCGCAGCCGATGGAACAGGATCACCTCGTCGACGCGGTTGAGGAATTCCGGCCGGAAATGCGCCCTCACCACGCCCATCACCTCGTCGCGTACGGCGTCGACATCCTGGTCTTCGCCGAGATTGACCAGATATTCGGCGCCGAGATTCGACGTCATGATGATCAGCGTGTTGCGGAAGTCGACGGTACGACCCTGGCCGTCGGTGAGCCGGCCGTCGTCGAGCACCTGCAGGAGCACGTTGAACACATCCGGGTGCGCCTTCTCGATCTCGTCGAACAGCACGACCTGATAGGGCCGGCGCCGCACCGCCTCGGTCAGCGCGCCGCCTTCCTCATAGCCGACATAGCCGGGAGGCGCGCCGATCAGCCGGGCGACCGAGTGCTTTTCCATGAATTCCGACATGTCGATGCGCACCAGGGCGCTCTCATCGTCGAACAGGAAGCTGGCCAATGCTTTGGTCAGTTCGGTCTTGCCGACGCCCGTAGGTCCGAGGAACATGAACGAGCCGATCGGCCGATTCGGATCCTGCAGGCCAGCACGGGCACGCCGCACCGCCTTGGAAACGGCCTGCACCGCCTCGCCCTGGCCGACGACCCGCTTGCCGATCTCGTCTTCCATGCGCAGCAGCTTGTCGCGCTCGCCTTGCAGCATCTTGTCGACGGGAATGCCGGTCCAGCGCGAGACGATATGGGCGACGTGGTCGGGGGTGACCACTTCCTCGACCATGCCGGCCTTGCCGTCCTGGGCCTCAGCCTCCTTCAGTTTCTTTTCCAGTTCCGGAATCTTGCCATAGGCAAGCTCGCCTGCGCGCTGGAATTCACCCTTGCGTTGGGCAATGGCCAGTTCGTTGCGCGCCTCGTCGAGTTGCTTCTTCAAGTCGGCGGCAAGCCCGAGCTTCTGCTTCTCGGCCTGCCATTTGGCGGTAATCTCGGTCGATTCCTCCTCGAGGCCGGCGAGTTCCTTTTCCAGGCGGGCAAGCCGATCCTTCGAGGCCTCGTCCTTCTCGACCTTCAGCGCTTCGCGCTCGATCTTGAGCTGCATGATGCGGCGGTCGATCTCGTCCAGCGCTTCGGGCTTGGAATCGACCTGCATCCTGAGTCGCGAGGCAGCCTCGTCGACCAGGTCGATCGCCTTGTCCGGCAGGAAACGATCGGCGATGTAGCGGTTGGACAGCGTCGCCGCCGCCACCAGCGCCGAGTCGGAGATGCGCACCTTGTGGTGCTGCTCGTATTTTTCCTTCAGGCCGCGCAGGATCGAGACGGTGTCCTCCACCGTCGGCTCGTCGACAAAGACGGGCTGAAAACGGCGGGCCAGCGCCGGGTCCTTCTCGACGTGTTTTCTGTATTCATCAAGCGTGGTCGCACCGACGCAGTGCAGTTCACCGCGCGCCAGGGCCGGCTTCAGGAGGTTGGACGCATCCATCGCGCCATCCGCCTTGCCGGCACCGACCAGCGTGTGCATCTCGTCGATGAACAGGATGATGCTGCCGTTGGCCGAAGTGACTTCCGAGAGCACGGCCTTCAGCCGCTCCTCGAACTCGCCGCGATATTTGGCGCCAGCGATCAGCGCGCCCATGTCGAGCGCCATCAACTGCTTGTCCTTCAGCGATTCCGGCACGTCGCCATTGACGATGCGCAGCGCCAGGCCTTCGGCGATGGCCGTCTTGCCGACGCCGGGCTCGCCAATCAGCACCGGATTGTTCTTGGTGCGGCGCGACAGCACCTGAATGGTGCGGCGGATTTCGTCATCACGGCCGATGACCGGATCGAGCTTGCCGGCACGGGCATCGGCTGTGAGGTCACGCGCGTATTTCTTCAGCGCATCATAGCCCTGCTCGGCGCTCGCCGAATCGGCGGTGCGGCCCTTGCGGAGATCGTTGATGACCTGGTTCAGCGCCTGCGCGGTGACGCCGGCCTTGGCCAGGATTTCGGCTGATTTGGCCGATTTTTCCATGGCAAGCGCCTGCAGCAGCCGCTCGACGGTGACGAAGCTGTCGCCGGCTTTCTTGGCCAGTTCCTCGGCGGTCGAGAACACCTTGGCCAGAGGCTGCGCCAGATAGAGCTGGCCATTGCCGCCTTCCACCTTGGGCATCGCCTCAAGTGCCGCCTCGACACCGAGCTTGACGTCGCGGACATTGCCGCCGGCGCGCTCGATCAGCGATGCGGCTAGGCCCTCATCATCGTCGACGAGTACCTTCAAGATGTGTTCGGGGGTGAATTGCTGGTGATTGCGGGAGAGCGCCATGGTTTGCGCGGACTGGATAAAGCCGCGCACGCGCTCGGAGTATTTCTCAAGATTCATATCTGTCTCCTTCCGTCACCGACCCGCTTTGCGGCACCGGATCAGATTGCGGTGACGGACCCGCCCATTCGAGCCGGATCCTGTTCAGCCGAGATATGGTGCATAGGCCATGCTGTCTCAAGACACCTTGATGTCGGTCAACGTATAATATTCCACAGGCGCAAAAAACGAAAACGGCGGAGATTTCTCCCCGCCGTTCAACATCTTCAAGTGCTGCTCGATCAGTTGTCGATGTCTGAGATCACGGGCTCTGCGCTGCCGCCCTCGGCAGGGGCCGCGACCACCTCGCCGGCATCCGCATTGCGGCCGCCGCCGTCTGCCTGGTCGGCAGTGGCGCGCGGACGGCGCGGTCGCCGCGGGCGGCGGGCAGCGCCGCTCTCGGCTGCCGCCTCATTGAGCTCGGCCTGGGCGGCCAGACCGGCTGGCGAAAAATTCTCGAACAGCGGCGCCGGTTCGGTCGCCGCGACGGTTTCGGCCGGCGAAGCGGACTCTGCCTGCACCTCAGCCTGTCCCGGGGCCTCGTTGCGCTGCTGCTGGCCGCCTTGCTCGGCGGACGAAGCATAATCGCGCTGGCCGTTCTGGCCATAGCCGCCATTGGGGCGGCGATCGCGATGGCGACCGCCATGGTTGCGTCCACTATTGTCACGGCCAGCATTGTCACGATTGTCGCGGCCGCTTTCCCGGTTGAGCGCGACCTCGGCCGGCATGCCTTCGATCACTGGCTGCGGACCGGCGCCATGGTTGATCACCGGAACTTGCGGATCGGAAATGGCGTTGCCGCCGCTGCTTGCTCCGCTGTTGCCGGCCCCGACGTTGCCCGCATTGTCGAACTCGTCGCGGTCCTCGTCGCCATCATCGTCGAAGTCGTCGCGGTTCTGCTGGACGTTCTGGATCGGCATCTGCGCTTGCGCGGCGGCAATGATTCGATTGTAGTGTTCGGCGTGCTGGAGATAGTTCTCCGCCATGACCCGGTCGCCGGAGCTTTGCGCATCACGGGCAAGGGTGGCATATTTTTCGGCGATCTGCTGAGCCGATCCACGGATCTTCACGTCCGGGCCGTTGCTCTCGTAATTGCGCGTCAGCGGATTCGGGCCTTTGCGGTTGTTGTTATTGTTGTTGCCACCGCCGCCGCCATTGTTGTTGCGACCGCGCATGCGCCTGTTCTGCTGTTGTGGCCTCATTCGACTCTCTTCATCTTGAAATTTTCGAAAACTCGTTACGAACGGAGGCGCTCATGCAGCCAGCCGTTTCGTTTCTTCACCGGCGTTCGCCCGCATCGATTGCGTTGGCGCCACGTGCCATCCCGTTCCGGTTACATCACTTGCCGGACGATTCCCGCACGAAGCTTGGGCGTCGTTTGCGCAAGAAGGCAGCTATTTCCAAGGAAACCGAATCGCTAAGAGCACTGCCTGCTTCGTCTCATCCGGTTGAGGCGACCCTAGCCGCATTCCCCGGCATTGCCAAGCGGTTTTTTCGCACTGCGTCAAGGCTTTCCCCGTTGAAAGACAAGAACCCTGTCGTTTCCGCCGAGATCGCCGAACACCTCACCGGCGGCATAGCCGGCTACGCTAAATATGTCGTTGACCTCGTTGCGTTGCGTGTGGCCGATCTCGACCGCTATCACGCCTTCGGCTTCCAGAAATCTTGCCGCCTCGGCGGCGATGATCCTGTAGGGGGTAAACCCATCCGCACCGCCGTCAAGTGCCAGGCGCGGATCGAAATCGCGAACTTCGTTCTGCAGATTTCCAATATCCTCCGACCGTATATAGGGAGGGTTTGCGGCAATTACATGGTATCGGCCGGAAACTTTTTCGAACCAGTCCGACTGCAGTGCCGTGAACCGGCCGCCGAGCCCCAATTGCCCGGCATTGCGGGTCGCTGTCGCCAGCGCGCCTGCGGAAATGTCGACGCCGATGGCGGTCGCGGCCGGCACCGTGCTCAGCAGCGCCAGGGCGATCGCGCCCGTCCCGGTGCCGAGGTCGAGGATGCGGCATGTGCCCTCCCGTGCGGCCGTTGCCTTGACGAAGGGCAGCACCGCCTCCACCAGCGTCTCGGTGTCCGGCCGCGGCTCCAGCGTTTCCGACGATAGCGATAGGCGCAGACCGTAGAATTCACGATAGCCGAGGATGCGATGCACCGGTTCGCCACCGGTTCGCCGTTTCAGCGCGGCCTCGATTTCGGCGATGGCGCCCCCGTCGACCTTGCGCCCGGGTTCGGCAATGGCCTGTGTACGCGTCGTGCCGGAATAATGTTCGACGATCAGCCGCGCATCGAGCGCCGGATCGTCGATCATGGCCGCCGCAAGCCTGGCCCGCGCCTCCCGCAGCAGCGGCCCCAGTGCCTCGGGCAGAGGGTCAGCCATCGAGGCCTATATCGGCCAGCAGCTTTGACTGGTGATCGGCGATCAGTGCGTCGACGATTTCATCGAGTTCGCCCATCATCACCCGGTCGAGCTTGTAAAGCGTCAGATTGATGCGGTGGTCGGTGACGCGGCCTTGCGGAAAATTGTAGGTGCGGATGCGCTCGGAGCGATCACCGGAGCCGACCTGCGACTTGCGCGATTCGGAACGCTCCTCGTCAGCCTTGCCGCGCTCCAGATCATAGAGCCTGGCCCGCAGGATCTGCATGGCCTTCGCCCGGTTCTGGTGCTGCGACTTCTCCGCCTGCACCACCATGATGCCAGTCGGCAAATGCGTGATGCGGACCGCCGAATCGGTGGTGTTGACGTGCTGCCCGCCGGAACCCGAGGCTCGCATCGTGTCGATACGGATGTCCTCGGCGCGGATCTCGATGTCGACCTCTTCCGCTTCCGGCAGCACGGCAACGGTGGCGGCCGAAGTGTGGATGCGGCCGCCAGCCTCGGTTGCCGGCACGCGCTGCACGCGATGCACACCGGATTCGAACTTCAGATGGGCAAACACGCCCTTGCCGGACACGGTGGCGATGATTTCCTTGAAACCGCCGGCATCGCCGTCGCTGGCCGACACTGTTTCGAACCGCCAGCCGCGTTCGGCGGCATAGCGCTCATACATGCGAAACAGGTCGCCCGCGAAGAGTGCCGCCTCGTCACCGCCGGTGCCGGCGCGAATTTCAAGGATCGCGTTCTTGTCGTCGGCGGCATCCTTGGGCAGGAGCAGGATCTGGATGTCCTTCTGCAGTCCTTCGATACGCTCCTCGACGCCGGGCAGGTCGGCTTCGGCGAGAGCCCGCATCTCGGCGTCGGTGCCTTTGTCGGCGAGCATCGCTTCGAGGTCGGCCTGCTCGTGCTCGGCCGAGCGCAGCGCCCGAACCTTGGCCACCATGTCCTGAAGCTCGGCATATTCCGACGCCATCTTCACATAGGCATCCGGCGCCGGGCCGGCCGACATCTGCGCTTCGAGCATCTCGAAACGCTTGACGACTTGATCCATGCGGTCGCGGGGCAGGTTGATCATGACAAATGCTACAGCGGAATGGAGCGGTCGTCGGCAAAGGCCTGCAGCAACGCCCGCATCGGCAGCCCCTGCGCCGGCGCCATCAGATTGTCATCGAAGAAGGCTTCCAGCTCATCCAGCGGCAGTTCCGTCAACATGGCTTTGACCGGGCCGATCGAGGCCGGCGACATCGAGATCGAACGGAAGCCGAGACCGATCAGCGCCATTGCCGAGATCGGCTTGCCGGCGAGTTCGCCGCACAGCGTCACCGGCGTGCGGTTGCGGGCGCCGGCGTCGGCGATCTGCTTGAGCACACGCAGGAACGGCGCCGACAGCGTATCGAAGCGGTTCGCCAATTGCGTGTTGCCACGGTCGACCGCCATGACGAACTGGAACAGATCGTTCGAACCGACCGAGACGAAGTCGACGGCTTTCATCAATTCGTCGAGCTGGAACAGGAGCGACGGCACTTCCAGCATGGCGCCCAGCTTGAGGCTGGTCGGGAGGTGGTGGGCGAAGCGTGAGAGATGCCGCACCTCGCGATCGATGATCTCGCGCGCCTGGGCGATCTCGCCAAGCTCGGTCACCATCGGCAGCATCAGCTTGAGTTCACGCCCACCGCTGGCCTTGAGCAGGGCGCGGATCTGGGTCCTAAGCAGACCCGGACGGTCGAGCGTCAGCCTAATCGCCCGCCAGCCGAGCGCCGGGTTCTCTTCCTGGATGGTGCCCTTGAAGTAGGGCAGCACCTTGTCGCCGCCGATATCGATGGTGCGGAAAGTTACCGGCTTGCCGCGCGCGGCCTCGAGCACGTCGCGATAGAGTTTCTCCTGCGCTTCGGCGCGCGGAAAGGTCGAGGCGACCATGAACTGCAATTCGGTGCGGAACAGGCCGATGCCGGCCGCGCCCGCCTCGGCCAGCTGCGGCAGATCGACGGCGAGCCCGGCATTCATCAGCAGGTCGACCTGGACGCCGTCCCTGGTCATCGACGGCTTCTTGCGCAGTTCGCGGTAGACTTCCTGCCGGCGTGCCCTGAACCGCACCTTTTCGGCATAGGCTGCCTCGAGATCGGACTGCGGCCGCAGATGGATCGCGCCTTCCTCGCCGTCGACGATGATGGCATCGCCGTTTTCCGCCATTGAAACCGCGCCCTTCATCTGGCCGGCGACCGGAATGCCCATGGCGCGCGCGACGATGACGACGTGGCTGGTGGCCGCGCCATCCTCGAGCACCAGTCCACGCAATTTGTCCCGGGGATAGTCGAGCAGCTCGGCGGCGCCCATGGAGCGGGCGACGATGATGGCATCCTTCGGCAGCGATGCCGCGACATCCTCCGGCCCGCGTCCCATCAGCTGGCGCAGCAGCCGGTTGGCAAGATCGTCGAAATCGCTCATCCGCTCGCGCAGATAGGGATCGGTCATGTGCAGCATGCGGGCGCGCATGTCGCTCTGCACCTTTTCCACCGCCGCTTCCGCCGTCAGGCCGTTGCGGATCGCCTCTTCCAGGCGCCGCACCCAGCCACGGTCGTTGGCGAACATGCGGTAGGCTTCCAGCACCTGGCGATGCTCGCCCTCGAAAGCGACGTCGCGGCGCTCCAGCA
This sequence comes from Mesorhizobium sp. B2-4-12, assembly GCF_006441575.1. Classification (NCBI taxonomy): domain Bacteria; kingdom Pseudomonadati; phylum Pseudomonadota; class Alphaproteobacteria; order Hyphomicrobiales; family Phyllobacteriaceae; genus Mesorhizobium; species Mesorhizobium sp. B2-4-12. Next base: position 45,207 of record NZ_VFVC01000024.1, on the reverse strand, counting down.
TGTCGTCGATGGATAGCCGCAGCGAGCCGAGCGAGCTTTCCAGCCGCCGGACCTCTTCCTCGCTGTCCTCGTTGAACAGGTTGGTGACGACGATGCGCGGCTCGTGCAGCACGACATGGCCAAGCCCGACGCCGTCGTTGAAGGACAGCCCGGTGAAGCTCACCGGGCGGCGCAGGTCGAGTTCGAGACCTGGCCGGGTCAGCCGCGCCAGATCACCGGTGGCGATCATCTCGGCGATCACCATGGCGGTCGTTTCCAGCGCCTCGACCTCGTCGTCGCGGTAGTGGCGCATGGTCTTGTTCTGGACAACCAGGACGCCCAGCGTGCGCCCTGCCCGCAGCACCGGCACACCAAGGAAGGAGTTGTAGATCTCTTCCCCGGTCTCTGGCAGGTAGGCGAAGGCCGGGTGCTCCTGCGCGTTGGAAAGGTTGAGCGGCCGCGCGCTGGCGGCGATCGTGCCGACCAGGCCCTGCCCCAGCCTCAGTTGCGCCAGGTGGACGGCGTTGGGATTCAGACCTTCGGTGGCATAGAGCTCGAGCACCGAATCGGCGCGCAGCACATAGAGCGAGCACACTTCGGCGACCATGTTGGAGGCGATATCGCGCACGATCCGGTCAAGCCGCTCCTGCGGCTCCAGCGGCTCTTGCATGAGCTCGCGGAGCCGTTTCAGCAGAACGCGCGGGCCAACGGCCGTCTCACGCATCGCGGCTTCTTCTCCAATGAAACACTTGCCGGCGCAGTTTCCGCCGCTGCCGGCACGCGCGCAACAACTGATTCAGTCTTACAACTGCTTATCCAGACCGTAGACGGAATGCAAAGTGCGAACAGCAAGTTCCGTGTACGGACCGTCGATCAGTATCGAAATCTTGATCTCGGAGGTGGTGATGGCGCGAATGTTGATCGCCTTGTCCGCCAGCGCCTTGAAGGCGGTGGCCGCGACGCCGGCGTGGCTCCTCATGCCGATGCCGATGACCGACACCTTCGACATGCCGGCTTCCGACTGCACGACATCGTAGCCGACCTCGGCTTTCATCCGATCGAGCACGGCAAGCGCCTTGTCGACGTCTCCGGACGGCACCGTGAAAGTCATGTCGGTGAACTTGCCGTCCTCGGAAATGTTCTGGACGATCATGTCGACATTGATGTTGGCCTCGGCCAGCGGCCCGAAGATGCCGGCGGCAACGCCGGGGCGGTCGCCGACGCGGCGCAGCGAAATCTGGGCCTCGTCCTTGGCGTAGGCAATTCCGGTGACGACCTGCTGTTCCACGATCTCTTCCTCGTCGCAAATGAGCGTTCCCGGAGGATTGAGCAAATCCCCCATTCCGGGCGCGTCGGGATCGTCGAAGGACGACCGCACGAAGGTACGCACCCTGTGCACCATGGCAAGTTCGACCGAACGCACCTGCAGCACCTTGGCGCCGAGCGAGGCCATTTCGAGCATTTCCTCGAACGATATCTTGCCCAGCCGCCGCGCCTTGGGCTCGATGCGCGGATCGGTGGTGTAGACCCCGTCGACATCGGTGTAGATGTCGCAGCGATCGGCCTTGACCGCCGCGGCTATGGCCACGGCACTGGTATCGGAACCGCCGCGGCCAAGCGTGGCGATGCGGTTGTCCGGCCCGATACCCTGGAAGCCGGCGATGACAGCAACCTGGCCCTCGCCGAAACGCTTGACCAGGAACGCGCCGTCGATGTCGAGGATGCGCGCCGCGCCATGCGCGTTGTCGGTTTTGATCGGGATCTGCCAGCCCTGCCAGGACCGCGCATGGATGCCCATGTTCTGCAGCGTGATCGCCAAAAGCCCGGCGGTGACCTGCTCGCCGGAAGCGACAACGGCATCGTATTCGCGTGCGTCGTGCATCGGCGAGGCCTCGCGCGTCCAGGCGACCAGTTCATTGGTCTTGCCGGCCATTGCCGAAACCACCACCGCCACCTCATGGCCGGCGTCGACCTCGCGTTTGACGTGACGCGCCACATTGCGGATGCGGGCGATGTCGGCGACGGAGGTTCCGCCGAATTTCATCACGATGCGCGCCATGGAAGCGAATTGCCTTTGACTGAAGCCGGACCCCAACCCAGAAAGCGGAATCCCGAAAAGCGGAAAGACACGTCCGGCTGCGCCGGCCGCTGAATGCGCGGCCTCCTTAGCCAAATGCTTTCGGTTTCGCAAGGCTGGACGCGGATTGCCGGCTTCAAGAAGACGGCATATTGCCTTGCAGGCTGCCGCCGCTTACCAAATGCTGCCCGCGAGAATTCCTTTTGGTTCGGCAGAACAGATGATTGCTCGTCTTCGACGTGCCATGCGATGGCAAACGTTTCCGATTGTCGCCGGTTTCGCGGTGCTGGCGCTGATCGTCGGCTCCCGCGCCATGCTCGTCGAAAGCCAGAGGGCCAATCGTGCCGCCGCGCGCGCCACAATTGAGTATCAGCAATTGCTCTCCGGCCTGCTTTCGCTGGCGCAGGACGCCGAGAGCGGTCGGCGCGGCTATCTCTTGACCGGCGAGATATCCTATCTCGAACCCTATCGGAAGGCGGTCGATGCAATTCCGGGGCAGCTCTCCCGCATCGACGCCATGGCGGCTTCGGACAGCCCTTTCGTCCAGCAGATCAGTCATATCAAGGACGCGCTTTCGCGACAGCAGGCTGAACTGGCCGAAACCATCGCCCTGTATGACAAGGGCGACGCGGCCGGAGCGCTGCAAAGGTTCCGCAGCGGCCAAGGCAAGTCCGCCATGGACGAAATCCGGACCAACATGGATATGATCCGGCGCATCGACGCCGCCGACATCGCTGCGCGCGACGAGCACACGGACCGGGTCGAGGCGTGGCTGCGCATCGGTTCGCTGGCGGCGCTCACCGCGATCTTCCTGCTCGGCGCCTACACCATTCGCGAATCCCGCCGCCGCTTCCGCGAGGTCGCCACCGCTCAGGAAGAGCTCATGCGCAAGAACATCGAACTTGGCAACGAGATCCAGACGCGTGAAAAGGCCGAATCCCAAATACGCCAGATGCAGAAGATGGAGGCCGTAGGGCAGCTGACCGGCGGCATCGCCCATGATTTCAACAACATGCTGGCGGTGATCCTCAGTGCCATGAACCTTGCCCAGCGCAAGCTGAAGCGAGGCGAGAACGACATCGAGAAATTCATCGAGGCCGCGACGGATGCGGCCAGCCGCGCCGCCAATTTGACCTCGCGGCTGCTTGCCTTCTCCCGTCTGCAGCCGCTGGCGCCGCAGGTCGTCGACACCAACCGGCTGGTGACTGGCATGTCCGACCTCCTGCGCCGGGCTCTGGGCGAGGGAATACGCATCGAAACGGTGCTGGCGGGTGGCCTGTGGAAAACTCACGCCGACCCCAGCCAGATCGAGAACGCGATCCTCAACCTGGCCGTCAACGCCCGCGATGCCATGGATAATGACGGCAAGTTGACCATAGAGACCGCCAACAGCTACCTCGACGAGGCCTATGCCTCGACGCATGCCGAAGTCGCTCCGGGCCAATATGTGATGATCGCGGTGACCGACACCGGTGCCGGCATGTCACCGGAGGTCATTGCCAAGGCCTTCGAACCCTTCTTCACCACCAAGCCAGTCAACAAAGGCACGGGACTGGGGCTGAGCCAGGTGTTCGGCTTCGTCAAACAGTCAGGCGGCCACGTCAATATCTACTCCGAACCAGGCGAAGGCACGACGATCAAGATCTACCTGCCACGGTTCTTCGGCCCCGAGGAGCCGGCCGCGCCCGCTGAGCGTGGCAAGAGCGTCTCCAAGGTCACCGAGACAATCCTCGTGGTCGAGGATGACGCCCGCGTGCGAGCCGCCACAACGGACACCATGCGCGAACTCGGCTACACTGTCATCCAGGCCGGAAGCGGCCCGGAGGCTCTTCAGAAGCTGGCCGCGACGCCTGGCATCGCCCTGCTTTTCACGGATATCGTCATGCCGGTGATGAACGGTCGCAAGCTTGCCGAGGAAGCGGTCGCGCAACAGCCCGGGCTGAAAGTCATCTTCACCACCGGCTTCACCAGGAATGCCGTCGTCCACAACGGTGTGCTCGACCATGACGTGCATTTCCTGGCCAAGCCGTTCACCATCGAGCAACTGGCCGCGAAGCTGCGCGACGTGCTGGACACGAAGTAGGCGGGCCCTGACAGCAGGGAGAAAATGTTGCCTTGACATTCGAGGCCTCACGCCCGACTTCCTAGCGCATGACCCCGAAATCGACTTCGGTTTCGGAAAAGGATCATGCGCAGAATCAAAGTGCTACAGCGTCCTTTGCGCATCCGAAGGACGCGCGGCGCTGTAGTGTCGAGGAGACCAACCGATGCCAGAGCCCCGACGATCGACGATCGATGCCGGAGAAGTGGAACGCTTTTCCGCCCTTGCCGCCGAATGGTGGAACCCGAACGGCAAGTTTCGTCCGCTGCACAAATTCAATCCGGTCCGGCTGTCCTATATCCGCGACCAGATCGCGGCGCGCTTCGGCCGTGACCCGCGCGCGGCACGGCCGTTCGAAGGCCTGCGCATCCTCGACATCGGCTGCGGCGGCGGCCTTTTGTGCGAGCCGATGGCGCGGCTTGGCGCCGAAGTGGTGGGAGCGGATGCCTCGGAAACGAACATCGAAGTGGCAAAACTGCATGCCGCCGAAGGCAATGTGAGCGTCGACTATCGCGCCACGACGGCCGAGGACCTCGCCGACGCCGGCGAGACATTCGACGTCATCCTGAACATGGAAGTGGTTGAGCATGTCGCCGACATCGACCTGTTCGTCGCCAAATGCGGGCAGATGGTCCGGCCCGGCGGCATCATGTTCGTGGCCACCATCAACCGTACGCTGAAGGCGCTGGGGCTGGCCATCATCGGCGCTGAGTACGTGCTGCGCTGGCTGCCACGCGGCACCCACCAATTCGGCAAGCTGGTGCGCCCGGAAGAACTGGAAAAGGCGCTTGGCGGCGCCGGCCTGACTGTCATCGACCGCACCGGCGTCACCTACAACCCGCTTGCCGACCGCTGGTCGCGATCGAAGGACATGGACGTCAACTACATGGTGCTGGCGGAAAAGGGATCGGTCTGATCCTGTCTCTCGATTCGGCATCGAGCGGACGGGAGCCGCCTCGCCAGTATGGCGGCAAGGGTGAAGACGTTTAGGCGGCCTGGCCCTGCGCTCTCATGCTGGTCTGGCTCTGCGCCCTGGTGGTGATGAACACGCCGGCGGTGATGATGACGGCGCCGGCCCAGGTCAGCAGCTGGTAGTGCTCGCCAAGGAAGACCGTGCCGGCAAACAGCCCGACCGCGGCCGCCACATAGCCGATCTGGCTGAGATAGACCGGGCCGCCGACGGCCTGTAGCCGGAAGAAGAAGGCGAACATCGCCGATGCGGATGCGACTTGCGCGACGACCACCAGCGGCACACCGCCGAGCGGGGCGAAAGCCCTGAAGCCGAACAGAGCGAGAATGCCGGCGAGCAATAGCGTCGCCGACGCCAGATGGCTGCCGACGGCAAACTCGATCGGGCCGGTGCCTTCCGGCCAGTCGACGGTGCGGTAGATGTTGCCGGCGGCGAGGCTGATCGGAATGAGCAGCCCGACGGCCACCCAGAAATAGTCGGCCGGCTGGCCGGCCTCGCCGCGCGTAAGAGCCACCATCACCGCACCGATGAAGCCGACGGCAATGCCTGATATGCCGAGCATATTGGGGCGCCGGACACCGAGCAGGATCGAGAACACCAGCGTGACGACGGGCGAAAGCGTGAACATGATGCCCGTATAGCCGGCGCCGAGATGCGGGATGGCTGAAAACATCAGGAGATTGGGAAACGCGTAGGACACCGCCGCAGTGACGAAGAAATAGCGCAGCTTGTGCGCCGTCAGCCGGATCTTTTGCCTGCTGAGCAGCAATGCGCACAAAAGCACGCCGCCGGCGCCGAGCGAAATGATGAAGGCCCAGACCATGGCCGGCACGCCGGCCGCCGTGGCGAGCTTGCCGAAGGGCAATGTCAGGCCAAGCAGGCCGCCGGTGACCACCAGCAGGCCGAGCGCCGAATCCCAGAGAAATTTCATCGGACGGTCCCGTCGTTGATGGCAGCGCTTGGCCGCCGGGATATCTTGCGATAAGATAATGAAAAGATTCTTAGCGTCAAGATATTTGATGGTGAGATATATGGATAGAGCAGCGAAGGCCATCGAACAGTGGCGGCGGGAACGGCCGGATCTCGACGTGTCGCCGATGGGTGTGATCGGCCGGCTGAACGAGGCGTCCTCGCTGATCGCGCGTGACCGCCTTGCGCCGGTTTTTGCCCGCTTCGGACTCCAATCGGGGGAATTTGATGTGCTCGCGACGCTGCGCCGCTCCGGCCAGCCTTATACGCTGACCCCAACCGAACTCTATGAGGCGACGATGGTGACCTCCGGTGCCATGACCGCCAGGCTCGACCGGCTGGAGAAGGCCGGACTGATCCAGCGCGCGCCGCACCCCAGCGACCGGCGCGGGGTTGTTGTTCAATTGACTGAAAAAGGTCTCGCGCTGATCGACGAGGCTGTCACCGCCCATGTGGCCAATGAACACGAGATTCTTTCGGGCCTGACGAAGGCCGAGCAGGAGACGCTTTCGAGCCTGCTCGAGAAGCTGATCGGCAACGTGAGTTGATCATTCAGTTGCGATCGTCCGGAAATACCGGGATCGGCATGAAATCGACGCCGTCCTCGGCCAGGCTCTTGGCCTCTTCCAGCGTCGCTTCACCATAGATGCCGCGCGGGTCGGTCTCGCCAAAGTGGATTTTTCGCGCTTCCTCGGCGAACTTGTCGCCGACATAGTCGGCATTCTCGCGCACCTTCTCGGCCATCGCCTTCAGTTGCGCCACGGCCTGCTTCTGCGCCTCGCCCATGGCCAGCGCAATGGTTTCCTGCTTGCGGGCGGTCGAGACGGCGGGCGCCATCAGGGCCTTCTGCACCTTGTGCGAGCCGCAGCTGGGACAATCGACAAAACCGCGCTTCTTCTGGGTGTCGAAATCGTTATTGCTGCGAAACCAGCCCTCGAACTCGTGCTCGTTTTCGCAGATGAGGGAAAAGCGGATCAAGAGGCGGCACCCCTGAGACGCGGCGCCTCCATTGCGCCGGCGTTGATGGTGAAATCCCGCGCATTTCTGAGGTTCGGGATCTTCTTGCGCGCCGCAAGCGACCGCGCCGGGTCGATCTCGGCGACGATCACATCAGGCTCGTCATGCGCGGCTTCCGCCAGGATGCGCCCCCACGGATCGACGATCAGCGAATGGCCATAGGTCTCGCGGCCGTCCTCGTGCAGGCCGCCTTGCGCGGCGGCGACGACAAAGGCGCCGTTCTCGATGGCGCGGGCCCTCAGCAGCACGTGCCAATGCGCCTCGCCCGTCTGACGGGTAAAGGCCGCGGGCACGGTCAAAAGGTCGGCGCCCGCCATCGCCTCGGCACGGAACAGCTGCGGGAACCGCAGATCGTAGCAGACCGCGAAGCCCAGCTTCGCGCCCGCGATCGCGGTCACGACGGCCTCGGTGCCTGGTTCATAGGAGGCGGATTCGCGCCAGCTCTCGCCATTGTCGAGATCGACGTCGAACATGTGGATCTTGTCGTAGGTGGCAAGCGTGGTGCCGTCCGGACCAAACAACAGCGCCCGGTTGGCGAGCTTGCCGTCGGCGCGCAGGATGGCGGTCGAGCCGATATGCAGGTAGACGCCCAGTTCGCGTGCCAGTCCGCGCGCTGTCGCGACGACGATGTCCTTGTCCTCCGAGGTAAAGGCGGCGGCACGCGCTTCCTTGTCGCGGATCAGCGCCCCGGTCATTTCAGGTGTCTGGATGTAGGTGGCACCTTGCGCCGCCGCTTCACGCACCAACCGTTCGAGATCGGCCGCATTGCGCTCTGGACTTTCGCCTGAGCGCATCTGGATCGCCGCGGCCTTGAAAACACCCATGATCATACCCTCAAATCGTCGTGCCGTTGGCGAGCAGTTTGTCCAGCCGGCCTTCGGCCTCCAGATCATGGAGGTCGTCGCAGCCGCCGACATGCCTGTCGCCGATGAAAATCTGCGGAAAGGTCGTACGCCCATGAGCGCGCGAAATCATCTCCTGGCGCAGTTCCGGGGAAAACGAGGCGTCGTGCTCGGTATAGGCGACGCCCTTGCGCTCCAGCAGCCGCTTGGCTGCAGTGCAATAGCCGCACATCATGCGGGTGTAGATGGTGACATCGACCATAACGTTTCCGTTCTCTGTTGCCGACTTATATAGTCACGGACTCGTCCGCCCGGAAGTCCCCCGGCAGCACGCGGGCAAATGTCAGCACGTCGACAGCGGCCGCACCTCCTCTTTTCAGCGCCTTGGTGGCGGCACGCACGGTGGCGCCCGTGGTGTAGACATCATCGATCAGAAGCACCCTGCGGCCGGCAATCTCGATTTCCGCTTCCGCCGGCACACGAAACGCGGCCCGCACATTCTCCTCGCGTTCCTGTCGCTCCAGCCCGACCTGCTGGCGGGTGAGTTTCACGCGCTGCATGGCGGAGGGCGCGAAGGACAGCCCGCTGAGTTCGCAAACCGCGCGCCCCAATTCCGCCGACTGGTTGTAGCGCCGCCTGAAAAAGCGCCGCCAGTGCAGCGGCACCGGCACCACCACATCGGCCTCGGCAATGAGATCGGCGCCGGCGCGCACCATCCAGCGCGCCATCCAAGGCGCGAGATCGGTACGGTCCTGGTATTTCAGCCCTTGCACCATCTGGCGAGCCACGCCCGAATAGGCGACGGCCGCCCGTGCTCGCTCGAAGGGCGGTGGATCGGCGATGGCCTCGGCCGACAGAAAGCCCTCGCCCATATGGTGGATGAATGGCGTGCCCATCACCGGGCACCGGGGTCGTTCCAGCAGCCTGAGCTTCGGCCAGCAGGCGCCGCACAGTACGCCGGGCTGCGAGACATGCCGGCGGCAGCCGGCGCAGACGGGCGGAAACAAGGTGCGCGACGGCCAGCCGAGAGCCGATCGGGCCAGGCTCCTGATGTCGATGGACTTGATCTTGGACATCGGATCGGCCACGTGGTTGGTCCTGCATGCCATTATACCAACTATATCAGTGCCCAACCATATCAGGGGCAGGGACAAACAAGGATCCGCCTCTTGCAGCCTATAATGGATACCTCACTATGGCTGGCGCACAAGCGGCGCGCGCTTGCTCATCCTGTCGACGGCGCTGATTTCCTGATGAACCGCGCCGCCGAGGACCTTGCCGACCGGCTGGGTGCCGTCGAACGCCGGTTCGGCAAGGCGGCGGTGCTGTTTTGCCAGACGCCGGCGGCAGCCAACGTTCTGGCCGCCAGCGGCAAGGTTGGGGAAATCGTCCGCGTCGAGACAGACGCCGCCTTCCTCATCGGCAGTGCCGGCTTGATCGCCCCCCTGGAGACCGTGCCGTTCGAACCGCAAAGTCTCGATCTGGCCGTGTCGCTCCTGTCCTTGCAGGCGATGAACGACATCCCCGGCATGCTGATCCAGGTCCGCCGCGCGCTGCGGCCGGATGGGCTTTTCCTCGGTGCCTTTGCCGGTGCAGGCACGCTCGGCGAACTGCGCGAAAGCCTGCTTGCGGCCGAGACCGAGCTTTACGGCGGCGCCAGCCCGCGCGTCATCCCGTTCACCGATGTGCGCGATGCCGGGGCGCTCTTGCAACGCGCCGGTCTCGCCCTTCCGGTCGCCGATGTCGAAACCGTAACGGTGCGCTATGCCGACCTGTTTGCCCTGATGGCCGACCTGCGCGCCATGGGCGAGACCACCGCGCTCGCCGACCGCAGCCGGCGGCCCGGTTCAAGGGCGTTGTTTGCCCGCGCCGCGGAAATCTACGCTGAGCGTTTTTCCGACCCCGACGGTCGGATCCGGGCAAGTTTCTCGATGGTCTGGATGTCCGGCTGGGCACCCGATGCGTCACAGCAAAAACCGCTGAAGCCTGGTTCAGCCAAGGTCTCGCTGAAGACTGTGCTGGAAGGACCTGAAGGGCATTGACCGCCGCGAGCGTGGGCGCGCCGAGGTCATGGTGCGAAGGCGTTGGCCAGCCTGCTGCTATCGTCGCTGAACAGCCAGGTGAGCGAGTTGAAAACCTGGCCGATGCCGCCGATGATGGTCAGGGACAGCACGGTGACGATCAGGGCATATTCGACGGCGGTGGCGCCGGTGTCGTCCTTCAGAAAACGCAGCAGCACTGTTTTCATGGCCTCGATCCCCGTTGCCAGGACCTTACCGCCGATCTGTTAAGAAAGGTTAATGGCAAAGGCTTAACAGGCGGTGAAACAGCCGCTCCCGTGAAAATGTCTTAACCATCTCAGCAGTCGCCGCTGGTCCTGCCGTCCGACCCGATGATGCAGACCGAACCGGGCTCCGGCTGCAGTACGCTGCGGCGCACCGTATAGGTGCTGCGATGGCTGATCGAACCGGTGGCCGTCATGTCGAGACCGGGAAAACCGTCGCGAGCCGACTGCGAGCGCGTCTGACTGTCGAGGAAAGGCGTCGCGATCAGCGCCAGCGCCACCGCGGCCGATCCGAACAGCAACGTGACGCGCAAGATGCCCATCCCGGCATCGGCGGCACGGAAGCCGCGGTCGGGCCGGATCGAATCCCAATCACTGTCCAGGCTCATGCTATCGCTCCCTGCGATTCGGCGGCGACCGCGACAAATACGGCCATGCATCAATTTTTCATGATGAGATAAATCTTCCATTAACGCTGGCTGACATGGACCGTGGTCCCGATCAGCTCTCCGATCGTCAGAGGAGATCGATGAGAAACGGAATCAGCGGCGCGTCGGCCGGCGGCATCGGGTAGTCGCGCATCTGCTTTGGCCGCACCCATTTCAGTGCTTGCCCTTCCCTGGGCTGTGCGATGCCGCGGAAGCGGCGGCAGACAAACAGCGGCATCAGGAGATGGAAGTCGTCATAGGAATGGCTGGCGAAGGTGAGCGGCGCCAGACACGGGATCTCGGTCTCGATGCCGATCTCCTCATGCAGCTCGCGGATGATGCATTGTTCCGGCGTCTCGCCGGGCTCGACCTTGCCGCCGGGAAATTCCCACAGGCCGGCAAGCTGCTTGCCTTGCGGCCGCTGCGCCAGGAGCACGCGGCCATCGGCGTCGACCAGCGCGCAGGCGGCGACTAGGAGCAGGCGCTTGCCGGCAATCGCCAGGTCATTCATGACCGGGCGGCCGGCGGTAGTGATAGCGATAGACTTCCTCGAAGCCGAGCGAGCGGTAGAGCGCCAGCGCCGGCGCATTGCCCGCCTCGACCTGAAGCCAGGCTTCCCGCGCGCCGCGCAACCGTGCCCATTTCAGCGCCGACAGGATCAGGTTGCGGCCGTGCCCCTTGTTGCGGGCCGACTTGTCGGTGGCGACCTCGAACAGTCCGGCGAGATCGCCATCATGCACACAGATCAGCGTCGCCAGCGGCTCCGCTTCATCCTCGAGGGCGAACAGCCCGGCCTCCGGCTGGATGGCGCCGATGATCTCCGACAGGCCGGGCCGCAGCGAAACGTCGGAGCCGCCGACCTTGAGCGACGCGCCGATGAAGCGGCTGATGTCCTTGAGCGGAATCTGGTCCATGGCGGCGTCGAGATGGGCATTAGCCAGCGGCAGCCGCATGACCAGCGATTCGTCAAACCGGCTCCAGCCCTCCTTGTCGAGATGGCTGGCCAGATCGGGACCCGACAGCGGCGACATCCGGAACGTCAGCGGCCGGCCATAGGCGTCGAAGCGGCGGCTGGCGCGGCCGATGCGGTCGGCGATGTGCTGGGTGTCGCCGGGATCGAGCGGATTGACCGAATTCAGCCGCTTGGCCGGGTGGCCGGCGGTCAGCCGCACCACCCAGGTACCGTCATAGTGGACGGCGGCCGCCGGCCAGGCGCGAAAGCCGGCCGCTTCGTAGCGGCGCACGGTTGCGAGCATGCTTGCCGGATGGCGCGAGACCACGGCGATCAGCTCCGGTAGTCGCCGTTGATGGCGACATATTCCTTGGTGAGATCGCAGGTCCACACCGTCGCCTTGCCGCGGCCGATGCCGATGTCGGCGCGGATGCGGATATCGTCGCGCTTCATGTAGGCCGAGGTCTTTTCTTCCGAATAGGCCGGGTCGCGCTCGCCCTCATGGGCCAGCCGGTTGTCGCCGAACCAGATCGACAGCCGGTCGCGATCGGCGGGCTCGCCGGCCTTGCCGACCGCCATGACGACGCGGCCCCAATTGGCATCCTCGCCGGCAACGGCGGTCTTGACCAGCGGCGAATTGGCGATCGACAGCGCTATCCGCTTGGCCGAGCGGGCCGATTTCGCGCCGGTGACGGTGACTTCGACCTGCTTGCGCGCGCCCTCGCCGTCGCGCACCACCTGCAACGCCAGCGACTTCAGCACCTTGCCGAGCGCCCGACGGAACGCGCCGAGCCGGGCGTCCCTAGGGTCGGTGATCTCAGGCGCGCCGCGCTTCGCGGCCTTGCCGGTGGCAAAGAGCAGCAGCGTGTCGCTGGTCGACGTATCGCTGTCGACGGTCACCGCATTGAAGGTCTTGGCCGTGCCCCGCGACAACAGATCCTGCAGCACCGGTGCGGCGATCGGCGCGTCGGTCGCGATGAAGGAAAGCATCGTCGCCATGTCAGGCGCGATCATGCCGGCCCCCTTGGAAATGCCGTTGATGGTGACGTCGGTGTCGCCGAGCTTGACCATCTGCGTCGCCACCTTCGGATAGGTGTCCGTGGTCATGATGGCCTTTGCCGCCTCGGTCCACAGGTCCGGCTTGCCGTCGCTGACCAGCCCGGCGAGCAGATGACTGAACTTGGTTGTGTCGAGCGGCTCGCCGATAACACCGGTCGAGGCCAGGAAAACCTCGCCCGCCGTGCAGCCGGCCGCCTTGGCCGCCGCCTCGCCGGTCAGCGCGGTGGATTCGCGGCCTTTCTTGCCGGTGAAGGCGTTGGCATTGCCGGAATTGACGACCAGCACCCGGGCCTTGCCGGCGCCAAGGTTCTGCCGGCAGAAATCGACCGGCGCCGAGGGGCATTTCGACTTCGTGAACACGCCGGCGACCGTGGTGCCCGCGTCGAAGACCATCGCCAGCAGATCGGTGCGGTTCTTGTACTTTATCCCCGCTTCGGCGGTGGCGATGCGCACCCCTTCGACGACAGGCATCTCGGGATATTTCTTCGGCGCGAGCGGTGAAATCGTGGTGGACATGGCAACCTCGGGCGGGAAAATCGCAAGGGAAGGCCGGTTTGCCCGATACGGCGCGCCGGCGCAAGGGCGTTTTCGCCAGGCCTGCGGGGCGGGAAACCCGCTCCATTCAAGACCGACGAGGGATGGCGCATCGTGCCGGAGACATCGCATGCGATGTAAGGACCGGCGTCCTGATGACGAACGCGCTCTCACGCTAAAAAACGGGTCGTTTCGTTTCATCGGCGGATCACTTATCATCGCCCGGAAATTGAAACGAGGACGACAGGAATGGCCGAGGAGGCGGATACGGCGCGCAAATCGATCGGTGCGCGGCGCAATCCTGACAGTGCGGATGCCATTCTGGAGGCCGCCGAGGCAGTGCTTGTCGAGGCCGGCTATGCCGGCTTCTCGATCGAGGCGGTGGCGCGGCGCGCCCGCGCCGGCAAACCGACCATCTATCGCTGGTGGCCAAGCAAGGCCGCGCTGCTGCTCGAAGTCTATCAGCGCCAGAAGCGCGTCGACGTTCCCGATACCGGAAATCTGGAAGAGGATCTCGTCGGCTTCCTGCAGAACCTGTTCTTCCACTGGCGCGAGACATCGTCGGGCAGCGTGTTCAGGTCGCTGATTGCCGAGGCGCAGTCGGATGAAGCCGCGGCCGCGGCCCTTGCCGGCTATGCCGGCGGGCGCCGCGCCCACACCGGTCAGATCATCGAGCGCGCCAAGGCAAAAGGTGAGGTCGCGGGCGACATCGATCCGGCCGTGGTCGCCGACCTGCTGGCTTCCTATGCCTGGCGGCATCTCCTGACCAACCGGCTCGACGAGCCCGAGGCAACGATCCGCACGATGGTCCGCTATCTCCTGAAAGGCATAGCGGCCGCCCAATAAACAAAGGGCGCGGCAAGCTTCGCTGCCGCGCCCCTTTTGAAAAAGCCTTTAAGGCTTACTTGCCGCTTTCAAGCGTATCGACGGCCTGCTTCAGCTTGGCGTCGGGGATCTCGACCTTGGCGCCCGCGCGCAGCGACTTGACCAGCGCGAAATACTTGTCGCGGATGACGGCCTGCTTGGCCTGGTCCTTGACGTCGTCAAAAGCCGGCGGCTGCTTGGCGCGCTTGTCCTCGAGCTTGATGACATGCCAGCCGAACTGCGACTGCACCGGCTGCTTGGTGTATTTGCCGACCTCGAGCGCAAAGGCCGCCTTGTCGAACTCCGGCACCATCTGGCCAGGTCCGAACCAGCCGAGGTCGCCGCCATTGGACTTGCCTGAAGGATCGCTGGTGTGCTCGTTGGCGAGCTTCTGGAAGTCGGCGCCGCCGTCGAGTTGCTTGATGATGGCCTCAGCCTCTTCCTTCGTCTTCACGAGGATGTGACGGGCATGCACCTCGTTGACTGGCGGCGTGTTGGCGATCTCCTGGTCGTAGCGGGCGCGAACCTCGGCGTCGGTGACCTTGTCGACAACGCCTTTCTCGACCATCTCGCCATGCAGGGCGCGCTGCTGCAGGAAGGCCATGCGGCGCTGGAAGTCTGGATCCTTGTCAAGACCGTCGGTGACGGCCTTGGCGGCCATGACGCGGATCTCGATGGCAGCGGAGAGTGCGGCGGCGCGGCGCTGTTCGGGCGGCAGTTGCGCGAATTGCTGCGACAGCTCGCCTTCGGCAAGCACCAGATCGGCTTCAGTGAGCGATTGGCCATTGACGGTGGCGACGACGGCATTCGGATCGACCGGCTTCGCCGCGGGTGCCGCCGCGTCGGCCGGAGCAGCAGGAGCGGTCTCCTGGGCCATCAGCGGGGAGAGGCAAAGAGCCGACAGGCCGAAGGCCAGGCCAAGGCTGGCAAGCGACGCACGGCGGAACAACAAGGGCATTGGAATGACTCCGGTGAAGGATTGTAAGGAGGATGGGTTCCAGATCAGCCAGATTGTGGCGGAATTTGGCGCGACCGCCAGGGCCAGCGCGGCGTTGACATCAGTTGAGCCCCCTCTTATCTGTCCAACGACTTGGCGTCCAGAACCGTTTTCCGGGCGCTTTTTGTGTTTGCCCGTATTCAGGCGGCGCGTTCACGCGGATTTGATGGGGCCGGCCGGCGCCCATCTCAAGATTGAGAATTCTATCGAAAGGGCCATTGAATGGTCAGTCTCGGCGGTCTCGCCCGTAAGGTTTTCGGTTCCTCCAACGACCGTCGGGTCAAATCGACCCGGCCCCGTGTCGAGGCGATCAACGCCATGGAAAACGAGATGCGGGCGCTCTCCGACGCCGAGCTTGCCGGCCGCACGGAGAAATTCCGCCAGGACATCGCCAACGGCGCCAGCCTTGACGACCTTTTGGTACCGGCCTTCGCCACCGTCCGCGAGGCGGCGCGCCGTGTGCTGGGCATGCGTCCCTTCGACGTCCAGCTGATCGGCGGCATGGTGCTGCACAATGGCGGCATCGCCGAAATGCGGACCGGCGAAGGCAAGACCCTGGTCGCGACGTTGCCGGTCTATCTCAACGCGCTTGCCGGCAACGGCGTCCATGTCGTCACCGTCAACGACTATCTCGCCACGCGCGACTCCGAATGGATGGGCCGCGTCTACAAATTCCTCGGCCTCTCGGTCGGCGTCATCGTCCACGGCCTGTCCGACGAGGAGCGTCGCGTCGCCTACGCATCCGACGTCACCTACGCCACCAACAACGAGCTCGGCTTCGACTACCTGCGCGACAACATGAAATACGAGCGCGCCCAGATGGTGCAGCGCGGCCACAATTACGCGATCGTCGACGAAGTCGATTCCATCCTGGTCGACGAAGCGCGCACGCCGCTGATCATTTCCGGTCCGCTCGAGGATCGTTCGGAAATGTACAACACCATCGACACCTTCATCATCCAGCTGCAGCCGCAGGATTATGAGATCGACGAGAAGCAGAAGACCTCGATCTTCACCGAGGAAGGTACCGAGAAGCTGGAGAACCTGCTGCGCGATGCCGGCCTGCTGAAGGGCGAATCGCTCTACGATGTCGAGAACGTCGCCATCGTCCACCATGTCAACAACGCGCTGAAGGCGCACCGGCTGTTCCAGCGCGACAAAGACTATATCGTGCGCAACGGCGAGATCGTCATCATCGACGAGTTCACCGGCCGCATGATGCCCGGTCGCCGCTATTCCGAAGGCCTGCACCAGGCGCTCGAAGCCAAGGAGCACGTGGCGATCCAGCCGGAGAACCAGACGCTCGCTTCCGTCACCTTCCAGAACTACTTCCGCCTTTACAAGAAGCTTTCCGGCATGACAGGCACGGCGCTGACCGAGGCCGAGGAATTCGGCAACATCTACGGCCTCGAGGTCACCGAAATCCCGACCAACCTGCCGGTCATCCGCAAGGACGAGGACGACGAGGTCTACCGGACGGTCGAGGAGAAATACAAGGCGATCGTCAAGGAGATCCGTGAAGCCAGCGCCAAGGGCCAGCCGACACTGGTCGGCACGACCTCGATCGAAAAGTCCGAGCAGCTGGCCGAGCGCCTGCGCAAGGAAGGCTTCAAGGATTTCGAGGTGCTGAACGCCCGGCACCACGAGCGCGAGGCGGCGATCGTCGCCCAGGCCGGCAAACCCGGCGCCATCACCATCGCCACCAACATGGCCGGCCGCGGCACCGACATCAAGCTTGGCGGCAATGCCGAGATGCGCATCGCCGAGGAACTGGGCGACATGCCGGAAGGTCCCGAACGCGAAGCACGCGAAAGGGAAATCAACGCCGACGTCGAGCGCCTGAAGGAAAAGGCGCTGGCCGCCGGCGGCCTATACGTTCTCGCCACCGAGCGCCATGAATCGCGCCGCATCGACAACCAGTTGCGCGGCCGCTCCGGCCGCCAGGGCGACCCCGGCCGCTCGAAATTCTTCCTGTCACTGCAGGATGACCTGATGCGCATCTTCGGCTCCGAGCGCATGGACGGCATGCTGCAGAAGCTCGGCCTCAAGGAAGACGAGGCGATCATCCATCCCTGGATCAACAAGGCGCTGGAAAAGGCGCAGAAGAAGGTCGAGGCGCGCAACTTCGACATCCGCAAGAACCTCTTGAAATATGACGACGTCTCGAACGACCAGCGCAAGGTGGTGTTCGAACAGCGCATCGAGCTGATGGACGGCGAAGGCCTGTCGGAAACCATTACCGAGATGCGCGAAGGCGTCATCGAGGAGATCGTCGCCAAGGCCATCCCCGAAAATGCCTATGCCGAGCAGTGGGATGTCGCTGGCCTGAAGGCAGAGGTCGCCGAATTCCTCAATCTCGACTTGCCGGTCGACGAGTGGGCCAAGGAAGAAGGCATCGCCGAGGACGACATCCGCGAGCGCATTTCCGCTGCCGCCGACGCCGCCTCCAAGGAGCGCGCCGAGCGGTTCGGGCCTGAGGTGATGACCTATGTCGAACGTTCGGTCGTGTTGCAGACGCTCGACCATTTGTGGCGCGAGCACATCGTCAACCTCGACCACCTGCGCTCGGTCGTCGGCTTCCGCGGCTACGCCCAGCGCGATCCGCTGCAGGAATACAAGAGCGAGGCATTCGAGCTGTTCCAGGCGATGCTCGGCAATCTGCGCCAGGCCGTCACCGCGCAGCTGATGCGCGTCGAACTGGTTCGCCAGGCCGCCGAAGCCCCGCCTCCGGAAGCGCCCGACATGTTCGGCACGCATATCGACGGCAGCACCGGCGAGAATGATTTCGACGGCGGTGAGACTGCCCTTCTGGTGCGCCAGGAGACCAGCGCCATCGTCGCCCCGGAAGACCGCGACCCGAAGAACCCCGCCACCTGGGGCAAGGTCGGCCGCAACGAGGCCTGCCCCTGCGGTTCCGGCAAGAAATACAAGCACTGCCACGGCGCCTTCGCATAACGGCGCAGCGCTTTCCTTCTCCCCGTCCCTATACGGGGAGAAGGTGCCCGAAGGGCGGATGAGGGGCGGCGCGAAGTCCCGCGATTATCACATGTCCCCAACCGGGAGATGACATGCCGGACTGCGCCAGCCGCTTCGTCTATAGTTAATCTAATTCTCCTCACCCGGCCCATCAGCGCAATCTCCGTAGGCTTGCGCCGCCCCTCATCCGCCTGCCGGCATCTTTTCCCCGTGGAGTGACGGGGAGAAGGAAGGCTCTCCGCCCACGTTTTCTTAAGGTGTCTCCGCTACACCAAGGTCCGAAAAAGAGGCGGAAAACGGAGAGTAATCGGGGTGCGCTTTTCCGCGGCCACGACTGCCGGGCGGTTCTTGCCGCAGCGTTTGGCGCTGCGCGTGGGGCCGCTGCTTGACCGCATCGATGCCGTCCTGTTCACCGCCGACGAGCGCGGCGAGGCGGGCCGCATGTCGGTCATCGCCTTCTCGATCCGGATCGTCAGCGCCGTCATCGCCTTCGTCAGCCAGGTGCTGATGGCTCGCTGGATGGGCTCGTTCGAGTACGGCATCTTCGTGCTTGTCTGGGTGACGATGGTCATCGTCGGCAATCTCGCCTGCCTCGGCTTCCACACCTCGGTCATCCGCTTCATCCCCGAGTACCGCGAGCGCGGCCGGATGGACGAACTGCGCGGCATCGTCGTGGCCAGTCGCCTCTTCGTGCTGATTGCCTCGACGATGATCGCCGGGCTCGGCGCGCTCGGCGTCTGGCTGGCCGCGCCCTGGATCGAGAACTACTACGTGATACCGTTCATCCTTGGCGTCATCTGCCTGCCGATGATCGCGCTCTCGGATCTGCTGCAAGGCCAGGCAAGGGCGAACAGCTGGGCGCTGTTTGCCCTGTCGCCGACCTACCTGGTGCGGCCGGTGCTGATCCTGCTGTTCATGGCGCTGATACTCTTCGCCGGCTACGCCCCTGATGCCAGAACCGCGATCTTCGCCTCGATCGCCGCCACCTACGTCACCACGCTCGCTCAGTTGATCGGCGTCACCCAGCGCATGGAAAGGCAGATCCCGGCCGGGCCGATGAAGGTGCATTTCGCGCAATGGTTCATCGTCTCGCTGCCGATCTTCCTGGTCGAAGGGTTCTTCTTCCTGCTCACCAACGCCGACGTGCTGATGGTCGGCGCCTATATGGATCCCAACGACGTTGCCGTCTATTTCGCCACCGTGAAGACGCTGGCGCTGGTGCATTTCGTCTATTTCGCCGTCAAGGCGGGTGTTGCCCAGCGCTATGCGCAGTTCACCCATGGCGAGCCGGAAAAGCTCGCCGCTTTCGCCCGCGAGACGGTGTCGTGGACCTTCTGGCCTTCGCTGCTGATGGCGCTCTTGGTGCTGGCGCTCGGCGAACCCATGCTGGTGCTGTTCGGCCCCGAATTCACGACAGGCTATCCGCTGCTGTTCCTACTTGTCTTCGGCGTCGTGGCGCGGGCGGCCGTCGGCCCTTGTGAAAGCCTGCTCACCATGAGCGGCAACCAGAATATCTGCGCCGCCGTCTATGCCATGACGCTGGCCTTGAACATCGGCCTCAACGTGGTGCTGATCCCGCTTTTCGGCCTGTGGGGCGCGGCCATGGCCACCGCCTTTGCCATGATCTTCGAGGCCAGCGCGCTGTCCTTCACGGTCTGGCGCAAGCTCGGCATCGTCATGGCGATCTTCGTGCCAGCCGAAGGAGCCACCTGATGGCCGCTATCCCGTTGCTCGAGGAAACCAGCGGCGGCCCCGCCGGCGCCATGGTGTCGGGCCTTGCCGGGCTGGCGCGCGACCCCGACCCAGCCCATATCGAGATCCTTGCCAACAACCGGCCCGAGCGCAAGCTTGCCATCTATCCGGCGTCGGCCGGCTTCGACCTGGTGGAGGAACTGGATTACCTCTGTACCCGTACGATCGAGCCGAACGTCTTCTTCAACCCGCGTTTCCTGGCGCCGGCCATGCCCCGGCTGGAGGACCGCGAGGTGCGCCTGGCGGTGATCCGCGACGGCGACGAATACCGCAACCGGCTGCGCCTTCTGGTGCCGTTCTCGGTGGAACGGCCGGTGGTGCCGCTCGGCGTGCCGGCCATGCGCACCTGGTCGAGCCTGTTCGGCCCGCTCGGCACGCCGCTGATCGACCGCGACGATCCGGTCGGCGTCCTCGAGGATTTCTTCTCGATGCTGTCGCGCCCGCATCTCAAGCTGCCGAAAGTCTTCGTCCTGCCCGACATCAGGCTGGACGGTCCGGTGGCGAGCCTGCTTGGCACGGTGGCCGAGACGCGCGGCCTGACGCTGATCACTACCGGTGAGACCCCACGCCCGGTGCTGGAGAGCGAAGCCGACGGCGACGCCTATCTGAAGACCTCACTGCGCGCGCACCATTATCGCGAGCTCCGCCGCCTGAAGCGACGCCTTGCCGACCTCGGCAGGCTGGAGCACATCGTGGCGCGCGGTCCCGAAGAGATCCGCCACGCAATCGAAAGCTTCCTGACGCTGGAGGCGGCCGGCTGGAAGGGCCGCGAGCGCACCGCCATGGCGATCGACCGCTACCGCGCCGCGTTCGCCCGCGAGGCCGTGCACAGGCTCGCCGAACAGGACATGTGCCGCATTCATTCGCTGACGCTCGACGGCCGCACCATCGCCTGCCTGATCGTCTTCGTCGAGGCCGGCGTCGCCTATACCTGGAAGACGGCCTATGACGAGACGCTTGCCACCTATTCGCCCGGCACGCTGCTGATGATCGAGGTGACCAGGCAGCATCTCGACGACCCCAACATCATGATGACCGATTCCTGCGCCGTGCCCGACCATCCGGTGATGAGCAGGCTGTGGAGCGAGCGCAAGCCGATCGGCACACTGGTGATCGGGCTGACGCCGGACGCCGACCGCCTCGCCCGCCAGGCCGCCTCGCAGCTGCACCTCTACCGCGAGACTCGCAACATGGCGCGTCTGCTGCGCAACCGGATGAAGAGCCTGCTGAGGCGGCGCTGAGCCAATCGAATTCGCCGAAGGCGTGCGAAGGAATTTGGTGCCCCTAGCCGGGATCGAACCAGCACTCCTTGCGGAACTCGATTTTGAGTCGAGCGCGTCTACCAATTCCGCCATAGGGGCTCAGGCCGGGCGGCCTGGATGGGCGCGGACTATACGGTGGGAGGGCTGTTCGTCAACTGTCCAATTTGCAGACCAGCTCACAGCCGCGACCAGACGGCACCTTTCCAATTTGTAAGACCGCGGCCATTGTGCGGCGCGAAAAACCTTTCTAGACAGACGAGCCGTTCCATAGGAGAGCCGATGCTTCGCGGACTGTACGACTGGACGCTGTCACTGGCGGCGCGCAAATCCGCCGAATGGTGGCTGGCCTTCATCGCTTTCGTCGAGAGCTCGGTGTTCCTGGTGCCGGCGGACGTGCTCTATCTGCCGATGGCCCTGTCGCGGCCGGATCGCGCCTATCGCTATGCCTTCGTCGCCACCGTCGCCTCGGTGCTGGGCGGCATTGCCGGTTGGTTCATCGGCCACTACGCCTATGACGCCGTGGCGCGCCCCATCCTTGAATTTTATGGCAAATACGACGAATTCGAGCAGTTGCGGGCGTCGTCGGGCGTAAGCATTGAGTTCATCGCCCTGATGCTGGTCACCTCGGGTGCCGCCCATCTGCCGCCGATCAAGGTGGTGACGATCCTGTCCGGCGCTCTTGGCGTCAACCTGGCCCTGTTCATCGTGCTGGCCATCGTGGCCCGCGGCGGCCGCTTCCTGCTGCTGGCCTGGCTTTTGCGCCGCTATGGCGAACCGATCCGCGAATTCATCGAAAAGCGTCTCGGCCTCATCGCCAGCGCCGCCGCGGTCGCCCTGATTTTGCTTTATATCGTGATCAAGTACGCCCTCTGAACCCTCTCTCTCGAACCGCGCAATGCTTTTGGAAGAGCGGCAACCGGACTGGCGGGCGGCGAACACAATGGACGAAAGACCCATGACAGCGACGATGAATGCCGATACCGGACGCCAGCGCATGCGGACCGCCCTGTTTCTCGCCGTCGCCATGGCCGCCACGGTCGGTTCGGCGCTCTGCTTCCAGTATATTGGCGGCTACATCCCTTGCCACCTCTGCCTGGAGCAGCGCACCCCCTACTATATCGGCGCGCCTTTGATGGTGCTGGCGGTGATTGCATCGCTGCTGCGTGCGCCCGCATGGCTGACGCGCGGCCTGCTGGGCATTGCCGGCCTGCTGATGCTCTACGGCTTCTATCTCGGCGTCTACCACTCCGGCGTCGAATGGGCCTGGTGGCAAGGTCCGGCCGATTGCACGGCGGGCGCCGGTCCGGTCGACACTGGCGGCAAGGGCGTGCTCGACGCGCTCGACAAATTCGTGCCGCCTTCCTGCGACAAGGCCGCGCTGCGCATCCTCGGCCTGTCGCTGGCCGGCTGGAACGCCATCGCCAGCCTGGTCCTGGCCGCCGTCGCCTTCCGCGGCGCGCTTGCCCGCGACTGAGCCACTTGATTGAGCTGCTCGACGCAGAGTTCGAGCAAAAATTCGGCAGGCTGAGTCGGATGGCTCGGCTTTCGAGAACCGGAGCGGAGCGTACTTGAATACGTGAGCACCGGAAGCGCAGAGAGCCGCGCCAGACGGCCGGCATGGCGAGTTTGTGTCGAACTCTATGGTTCGAGTTCGACATCCCAGTAGAGATAATCCATCCAGCTTTCGTGCAGGTGGTTCGGCGGGAACAGCCGGCCATTGTTGTGCAGATCATGCACCGTCGGCTGGAACGGCTTCTGCAGCGGCCACATCTTGGCCTGCGACGGCATCATGCCGCCCTTGCGTAGGTTGCAGGGCGAGCAGGCCGCGACGACGTTCTCCCATGTCGTGGCACCGCCACGATGGCGGGGGATGACGTGATCGAAGGTCAGATCCTCGGGCGTGCCGCAATACTGGCACTGGAAGCGGTCGCGCAGGAACACGTTGAAACGGGTGAAGGCCGGATGCCTGGAGGGCTTCACATAGGCCTTCAGGCTGACCACGCTCGGCAGCTTCATCGAGAAGGTCGGCGAGGAAACCGCATGCTCGTATTCGGCGACGATATTCACCCGGTCGAGGAACACTGCCTTGATGGCGTCTTGCCAGGACCAGAGCGACAAGGGGTAATAGCTGAGCGGACGGTAATCCGCATTCAGCACCAGCGCTGGAAGCCCATCCGGAGATACGGCAACCGTCACCTTGTTGACCTCCTTGGTTCGCACATGACCCCGAAAATCGAATTCGACTTTCGGAAAGGGTCACGTGCAGCTTCAAAAGACCCACCGTTCGGCGCGGATACTGTAAGCCCGACATGACAGGGATGTGAAGCGGATTGTCGTTTGCCCGAAGTGCCAAAAATGCGTGATTTTCACGCCCTTTTGCGGATTCAGGCAGGCGGCGCGGCGTCGCGCCCTCTGGTTTCGCGATAATAGGACCAGAAAAGCCGCGATGCGACACCTCGCCACGGGCTCCATGATTCGGCCAGTGCGATCAGTCTTTTCTCCGGCGGACGCGGGTCGATGCCGAGCGCATGGCCGACAGCAGCTTGCAGGGCGACGTCGCGCGCCGGGAAGATGTCGGGGTGCCCCGCGGCAAACAAAAGGTACACTTCGGCTGTCCAGGGACCGATGCCGGCCACTGCGGTCATCGTTGTGATCGCCTCGGTTGCGTCGAGCGAACACAGGTGATGGAGGTCGAGACCGTCGGCCACCGCCTGGGCGACCGCGATCAGGCCGCGCTGCTTGGGCCGCGACAGGCCGGCCTCGCGAAACATGTCCTCGTCGGCGGCCAGGATCGCCTGCGGCGTCAGCGGATCGACAAGCCTTGTCAGTCGGCCGAAAATCGCATCGGCACTTGCGCGGGAGACCTGCTGCGAGACGATGATCGAGGCCAGGCTCCTGAACCCCGGCTCGGAAAGCCTGAGCGGTACCTCGCCGGCCATGCCGCGCACCTTTTCCAGGCGCGGGTCGATGACGCAAAGCGCATCCAGCCCGCGCGCAATGTCGTCCAGTGTCGTGATGCGTTGCATGGTATCCTTGTCCGCGAATGTGCCGCAAAGTAGCAATTGCCAAAACCGCCGCACAACCCGATCGCCGCCTGAGACATGACGCTCCTGACATTCCGCTTCGCGCCCAGCCCCAACGGCGACCTGCATCTCGGCCACGCCTATTCGGCGCTGCTCAACCAGAGGCTGGCAAATACCTCTCGCGGCCGCCTGCTGCTGCGCATCGAGGACATCGACACGACGCGCTGCACGCCGCGATTCGAGGCTGGCGTGCTCGCCGATCTTAAATGGCTGGGCCTTGGCTGGGAGGAGCCGGTGCGCCGCCAGTCCGAACATTTCGCCGAGTACGAGGCGGTGCTCGACCGGCTGATCCGCGAGGAGCTTGTCTATCCCGCCTTCATGAGCCGTGGTGAGATCCGCGCCTTTATCATCGGCTGCGAAAAGCGCGGGCGCGACTGGCCGCGCGATCCCGACGGCGTCCCTCTCTACCCTCCGACCGACAAGGCGCTGCCGATGACAGAGCGCAAGCGGCGCATCGCCGATAACGTCCCTTTCGCCTGGCGGCTGGATATCGGCGCCGCCTTGGCGCATGTCGGCAAGGACCTCGCATGGGCCGAATTCAGCGACGAGACGCTGTCCGCGACGCACTCGGTCGAGGCCCGCCCGCAAGAGTGGGGCGACGTGATCGTGGCGCGCCGCGACATCCCGACCAGCTACCACCTTGCCGTCGTCATGGACGACGCCCTGCAAGGCGTCAGCCATATCGTGCGCGGACAGGACCTGTTCCCCGCGACAGGAGTGCAGCGCCTGCTCCAGGAATTGCTTGGGTTGCCGCAGCCGGCCTATTTCCATCATCGGCTTATCCTCGGGCCGGACGGGCGGAAGCTGTCGAAGAGTCTCGGCGATACCGGCCTTGCCGCGTTGCGCGATGCCGGAGCATCGCCGGACGATATCAGGCGGATGGTTGGTCTCTGAGCCTGCGAAGTACTGGAAAGCCGCATATCGCACGCACCAGCCGTTGAATTCCGGTGATGCATGGATCAATCGTTTCGTTTTGCGCGACGGCCTGAACCGGACTAGAGCATCGCCACGGTTCAAGTCTCACCAGCGTGGCGGTCCCCGGAACATGCACAGCATCAAGCGGTTCATCCCCGCCACCTTCGTCGTCCTGTGGGCGACCGGCTTCATCGGCGCCCGCTACGCCATGCCGTGGGCGGAACCCTTCACCTTTCTCGCCGTGCGCTTCGTCCTGGCGGCGGCGCTATTCGCTGTCCTGACGGTCGTTCTGGGTTCGAAAAGAGCCACCCGCGAAGAGGCGCTGCATGCGGCCGGCGCCGGCATCCTCATGCATGGCGTCTATCTCGGCGCCGTGTTCTGGGCCATCCACAGGGGTATGCCTGCAGGGCTTTCGGCGCTGATTGTCGGACTGCAGCCGCTGATCACGGCGGTGCTCGCGGGCAAATTCTTGGGCGAGGCCATTCTGCCGCGCCATTGGGCCGGCCTCGCCGTTGGTCTGATCGGCGTCGTCATCGTGCTGTGGCCAAAACTTGGCGCGCTCGGCGGCGGCGTGACATCGGCGACACTGACCGCCTCGCTCATCTCCGTGCTCGGCATGGCCGCCGGCACCATCTGGCAGAAGCGTTTTGCCTCTGGCGGCAACCTCGTGGCGGCGACGATGTGGCAATATGTCGGCGGCGCGGCGCTGATGATCCTGGCCGCGCTTGCCTTCGAAACGCACACCGTGGTCATCAATGGCGAGTTGATCTTCGCGATGGCCTGGCTGGTGCTGGTGCTGTCGGTCGGCGCCATCTTCCTGTTGATGGTGATGATCCGCGACGGCGAGATGTCGAAAGTGGCCTCGCTGTTCTATCTGGTGCCTGCGGTGACCGCCGTCATCGCCTGGGCCCTGTTCAACGAGCAGCTCAACGCGCTGCAGATTGTCGGCATGGCGATCACCACCTTCGGCGTTGCCCTGGCAACGGCTCGGCAGACCAAGACACAGGTTGAGCCGACCAAGGCATGATCCCGAAAGGTGGGAACCGGTTTTCGGAAGAGATCATGCTCGGCTCAGCCGACTCTTGCCCGTGCCTCGAGATAGCGGCTGATGGCGGCATTGAGCTCGCCGCCAAGAATGAAGATCGCCGAGACGATGTAGAGGAAAACCACCGCGATCATGATCGAGGCCAGGCCGGCATAGGTCGTCACATAGGAGGAGAAATGATCGAGATAGGTGGCGAACATCGTCGAGCCGATAAGCCACGCGGCCAGCGTGAAGATGATGCCCGGCACCAGCGACACGAAGCGGCGCTTGCCGGCCGGCAGCCAGTAATGCACGGCAAACAGCCCACCGATGATGACGGTCGAGGCAATGACATAGCGCCATAGCGTGATCGTCCCCGTATAAGGCTTTATCCATTCGAAATGGGCTTCCGCCAGCCGCGCCAGCAAGGGCGCGAACACCAGCAGCACGCTGATCGCAAGAAAACCGGCGGTGGCGATCAGCACGAAGAAGATGCTCTGCACCCGGCGATGGATGATGCCGCGCGTTTCCGTCACGCGATAGGCCCGGTTGAGCGACGTGCGCAGCGCCTCGATGCCGTTCGAAGCAAAGTAGGCGGCAAGCAGCACGCCATAGGTCAACAAATCGCTGCGCCTGACGGTCAGCACGTTCAGCACCTCACGCGCGATCGGCTTGGCGATCTGCTCCGGCCAGGTGTCGAAGACCAGATGCACGGCCGTGTCGGCAAAGGCCTGGGCGCCGAGGAAACTGGCCAGCGTCGTGGCGAAGATCAGGAACGGAAACAGCGCCATCAGCGAGGTGATCGCCAGATGGCTGGCCATCGCCCAGCCATCATCGGTGGTGAAATGGCCGATCGCGTCGTAGAGCACGCGGCGCAGGGCGACAATATTCCGCAGCAAGAACGCGCGCTCCCTTCGATTGTCTCGACGCCGCGAATATGGGAAGTGAATGCGGCAAATGGCAACCCTTCTTCAAACCACGAATTCTGCAGCGGCGCAGTTGCGCACCGTCATCGTCACCGGTGCGTCTTCAGGCATAGGCGCCTATTGCGCCCGGGCATTGAAGGCCGAGGGCTGGCGGGTATTTGCCACGGCGCGCAAACCTGAAGACATTGCCGCACTCGAGGCTGACGGCATCGAGGCCTTCTATCTCGACTACAGCGAGCCGGACTCGATCGCCGCCCTAGTGCCAGCGGTGCTCGGCCGCACTGGCGGCCGGCTCGACGCGCTGTTCAACAACGGCGCCTATGCTCAGGCCGGCGCGGTCGAGGACTTGACCGTCGTGGCGCTCAAGGCGCAGTTCGAGGCCAATTTCTTCGGCTGGCACGACCTGACCCGCCGCATCGTGCCGGTGATGCGCCGCCAGGGCCACGGCCGCCTTATTCATTGCTCATCGATTCTCGGCCTGGTGCCGGTGCGGTTTCGTGGCGCCTATTCGGCATCGAAACATGCGCTTGAGGCCCTGATGCTTTGCCAGCGTCAGGAACTGACAGGCAGCGGCATCCATGTCTCGCTGATCGAGCCGGGGCCGGTGAGATCGAAGATCGCCAGCAATGGCCTGCCCTGGTTCCTGAGGAATATCGACCACGAGAATTCCGTGCATCGGCTGGACTATGAGGCGCAGCTGAAGCGGCTGCGCGCCGGCGGCAGCCAATCGGCGCTGAAGCCCGGGCCGGAGGTGGTTCACAAGGCTCTGCGTCATGCACTTCTGTCACGGAGCCCGCGCCCGCACTATGTGGTAACGGTGCCGGCCAGGATCGGCGCTGCGCTCAAACGCATCCTGCCGGCATCGATACTCTACCGCCTGATGGCCAAACGCGCCTGAACAACAAGAGAACTGGAAACGCAACAATGGCATCCGTCTTCAACATCCTCGCCATTCTGGTCATGGCCGCCGTGGTGATCGTTCTGATCCGGGGGCTCATCAACATGATGCGCGGCGGTTCCGGCGTCACTTCGAACAAGCTGATGCAAGCACGCGTCATGCTGCAGGCCGTGGCGCTGGCGCTGATTCTGCTGGCCGTCTATTTCACCCGCAAGTGACGGCCTTTCGGGAGGCGACGTGGTCAAGCTCAACAAGATCTACACCCGCACCGGCGACGACGGCACCACGGGGCTCGGCACCGGTGAAAGGCGGCTGAAATCCGATCTGCGGGTGGATGCCTACGGCACGGTCGACGAAGCCAATGCCTGCATCGGCATGGCGCGCGTCCACACCGCCCAGACCCATCCGGCGATCGACGCCATGCTGTCGCGCATCCAGAACGATCTCTTCGACCTCGGCGCGGATCTAGCGGTGCCCGACGACGGCAAACCGCTCGGCTATGAGGCGTTGCGGATCACCCCCGCGCAGACCGATCGCGTCGAGAAGGATATCGACCTTCTCAACAAGGATCTCCAGCCACTCAAATCCTTCGTGCTGAATGGCGGCACGCCGGCCGCCGCCGCCCTGCATCTCGCCCGCACGGTGGCGCGGCGGGCCGAGCGGCTGATGGTCGCGCTCGCCCAGGATCCGGGGGAACATGTCAACCGCGACGGGCTGAAATACGTCAACCGCGTCTCGGATTTCCTGTTTGTCGCCGCCCGGGCGGTCAATGACAATGGAAATGCCGACGTGCTATGGATTCCCGGCAAGAACCGCTAAAATATCCGAAAGGCGGAAGGGGACCGGGGACCGATGTTCATCCCGCTTTACGACACCAACAGGCTGCGCCACATCCGCCTGCAATATGTCACGATCGGGCTGATCGTGGCCAATGCGCTGGTCTATTGCGCCACCGCGCTTGGCGGCGAGAACTTCACCAATGCCGCCGTGCTCGGAGTCGGCTTCATCCCCGCCGTGGTTCACGACACGGCCGAACTCGATCCCCGCTTTGTGGTCATTCCGGAAAGCCTGAGCTACCTCACCTATTCCTTCCTGCATGCCGACATCTTCCACCTCGGTGGTAACATGCTGTTCTTGTGGGTGTTCGGCGACAATGTCGAGGATGCGCTCGGTCACATCCGCTACCTCATCTTCTATCTCCTGTGCGCAGTTGCCGGAGCAGCCTTCCAAAGCCTCGTCGCCTGGGACTCGCAGGTGCCGCTGATCGGTGCCTCGGGCGCCATCGCCGGCGTGGTCGTCGCCTACCTGATCCTCTATCCCAGGGTGAAGGTCTGGGTGCTTGCCTTTGCCCGCATCCCACTGCGCATTCCGGCCTTTATCCCGCTCATCCTGTGGGTGCTGTTTCAGATCGTCATGTTCGCCGCCGGCGGCGAGGACCAGATTTCCTGGGCCTGCCACATCGGCGGCATCATCGCCGGGGCGATTCTGGTGCTGGTCTTGCGCAGTCGCGGCGTGCCGCTGTTTGCCGCTGCCGACGAGGATATCGTGGCTCCCCTACCCGACCAGCCGCCGGTTCCCGCTGAACCAGTGGCGGCCGAACCGCCGGCCACCGCGGCGCGCTGGGGCCGGGGAAACCCTTCTGGCCCGAACTGAACCGATTTGAGCCGCCTTCAGCGTATTGACGCGCAGGATTACCACAACTACGGAAACGTCTCCGTCGCAGCCTAAGGCGGTCGGAGACCAGAATTTCCATCCGGAATGTCGGCTTTCGACAACTCAGAAAGGGCGCAGGCTGCTATAGCGCGCCCAACTAGCGTGAAGAGGTGACAGGCAAATGAAGATCCTTGTGCCCGTGAAGCGGGTTGTCGATGCGAATGTGAAGGTTCGCGTCAAGGCTGATGGTTCAGCGGTGGAACTCGCCAACGTCAAGATGGCGATGAACCCGTTCGACGAGATCGCGGTTGAAGAAGCGATCCGGCTGAAGGAAACCGGCAAGGCCGAAGAAATCATCGTTGTTTCGATCGGCCCGCAGCAGGCGCAGGAAACGCTCCGGACCGCGCTTGCCATGGGCGCCGACCGCGCCATCCTGGTGAAGACCGACGAGCAGACCGAGCCGCTCGGCGTCGCCAAGGTGCTGAAGGGCGTGGTCGAGGCAGAGAAGCCTGGCCTCGTCATCCTCGGCAAGCAGGCGATCGACGACGACTCCAACCAGACCGGCCAGATGCTGGCGGCCCTGCTCGGTTGGGCACAGGGCACCTTCGCCTCCAAAGTGGTGCTTGAAGGCGACAAGGCCAAGGTGACCCGCGAGGTCGATGGCGGCCTGCAGACCGTGGAACTGAAGATGCCGGCGATCGTCACCGCCGACCTTCGCCTCAATCAGCCGCGCTATGCCTCGCTGCCCAACATCATGAAGGCCAAGAAGAAGCCGCTCGACGAGAAGAGCCCGGCCGACTACGGCGCCGACGTCAAGCCGCGCCTCAAGGTCATCAAGACCGAGGAGCCGGGCGGCCGCAAGGCGGGCGTCAAGGTCAAGAGCGTCGCCGAACTGGTCGACAAGCTGAAGAACGAAGCCGGCGTGTTGTAAGCGATCGGGAAAGGAACAGATAAAATGGCAATTCTCCTCATCGCCGAACACGACAACGCCACCCTTTCGGACCAGACCGCCAAAGCGCTCTCGGCTGCATTGCAGATCGGCTCGGACGTGCATGTGCTGGTGGCCGGCAAGGGCGCCAATGGCGCGGCGGATGCAGCCGCCAAGCTCAAGGGGGTCAGCAAGGTGCTGCTCGCCGAGGCCGACGAACTCGCCGAGCGCCTCGCCGAACCGATGGCGGCTCTCGTTGTGTCGCTCGCCGGCGGCTACGACACCATCATCGCGCCTGCGACTTCCACCGGCAAGAATGTCGCCCCGCGTGTCGCGGCGCTGCTCGACGTCGCGCAGGTTTCCGAGATCATTGAGGTCGTTTCGCCTGATACCTTCAAGCGGCCGATCTATGCCGGCAACGCCATCCAGACCGTGCAGTCGACCGACGCCAAGAAGGTCATCACCGTGCGCACCGCCTCCTTCCAGGCGGCTCCCGAGGGTGGCTCGGCCGCGATCGAGACCGTCAAGGCCGCGGCCAATCCCGGCCTGTCCACCTTCGTCGAGAACAAGCTGTCGGAGACCGACCGTCCGGAACTGACCTCGGCCAAGATCATCATCTCGGGCGGCCGTGCGCTCGGCTCCTCGGAGAAGTTCCAGGAGGTCATCCTGCCGGTCGCCGACAAGCTCGGCGCTGCCGTCGGCGCATCCCGCGCGGCCGTCGATGCCGGCTACGCCCCGAACGACTGGCAGGTCGGCCAGACCGGCAAGGTCGTGGCTCCCGATCTCTACATCGCTGTCGGCATTTCCGGCGCCATCCAGCACCTCGCCGGCATGAAGGACTCCAAGGTCATCGTCGCCATCAACAAAGACGAGGAGGCACCGATCTTCCAGGTTGCCGATTATGGCCTCGTCGGCGATCTCTTCGTTGTCCTGCCGGAGTTGCAGAAGGCGCTTTGACGCTCTCTGCCAAAGCGTATTAAATTGTCAGGGGCGGGGTAGACTAAGTCGCCCCGCCCTTTTAGTTTGCACTGCACAAAAAGCGGGCCAGAAGGGCTTAGTGCAATTCCAGCAAACCCGCAGCGGTTTTGCGTCTGGAATTGCGGAAAAACAAAAGATGGAGCATTTTCGCGATTCAAGCGGAAAGCTCCGGACGGGATCGGGGTCATGAGCAAGATCGAGACGATCGGCATCATTGGCGCGGGCCAGATGGGCGGCGGCATCGCCCACGTCTCCGCGCTTTCGGGCTACAAGGTGCTGATCTACGATATATCGCCTGACCGTATCGAGAAGGGCATCGCCACCATCAGCGGCAACATGGCTCGTCAGGTGGGGTCTGGCAAACTCGACGAAAAGCTGCGCAACCAGGCGATGGCGCGCATTGCGTCGGCACCGGCCATGGCCGATCTTGCCGGCGCCGATCTGGTGATCGAGGCGGCGACCGAGGACGAGACCGTCAAGCGCAAGATCTACGCGCAGCTCTGTCCGCAGCTCAATCCCGAGGCCATCCTGGCGACCAACACCTCGTCGATCTCGATCACGCGGCTTGCCGCGCAGACCGACCGGCCGGAGCGTTTCATCGGCATACATTTCATGAACCCGGTGCCGGTGATGAAACTGGTCGAGCTGGTGCGCGGTATCGCCACCGAGGACCAGACCTTCGAGGCCGCCAAGACCTATGTGAAGCAGCTCGACAAGACGATCACCGTCTCGGAGGATTTCCCGGCCTTCATCGTCAACCGCATCCTGCTGCCGATGATCAACGAGGCGATCTACACGCTCTATGAAGGCGTCGGCACGGTCGATGCCATCGACACCGCCATGCGGCTCGGCGCCAACCATCCGATGGGGCCGCTGCAGCTCGCCGATTTCATCGGCCTCGACACCTGCCTGTCGATCATGCAGGTGCTCCATGACGGCCTGTCGGATTCGAAATACCGGCCTTGCCCGCTGCTGGTCAAATATGTCGAGGCCGGCTGGCTCGGCCGCAAGACCGGGCGCGGCTTCTACGACTATCGCGGCGAGCACCCCGTTCCGACGCGCTAGTCAAAGTCGAGAAATGGAAGGGTTCGGCGTTTCGGCGAAACGATGAACCGCTTCGACGCGTCCGCGGCCTACGATGCCACGGCGAGCGGCTTGGGCGGTTCCGACCTGTCGTTCATGAGGTTGCCATCCGGCGCCACGGAAAGGCATCCGCGGCCGGCCGCCTTGGCCGCATAGCAAGCGGCGTCGGCCCTCGCGATGATCTCATCGACCTCGCCGCAATTGGCGCGGATCGCCGCCAGCCCGATACTGGCGCCGATCGCATGCGGCCGACCATCCCAGGTGAAGTTCAGGCCGGCTATCGCATCGATTATGGAGCGCGCCGCGATCCTGGCGCCCGCGATCGAGCCCGATTTCAGGATGACGGCGAATTCGTCGCCGCCCAGGCGTGCGACGATGTCTTCAGGGCCAAGCACGCCGCGCATGGCCTCGGCGACCCGCTTCAGCAGTGCGTCTCCAGCGGCGTGGCCGCCAGTGTCGTTGACCAGCTTGAAATGGTCGAGGTCGATGAACATGAACTGGTGGATGCCCCCAGCCATCGTGCCGTCCTCCTTGCGCGCCTGCTCGACCAGCCCCTCCATGGTGCGGATGAAGCTCGATCGATTGGCAAGGCCGGTCAGCGCGTCATGCGCGGCGGCATGGGCAAGCTGCCGCTGCAACGCACGCGCATCGGTGAAGTCCTGGAAGACAATGACCAGGCCGCAGAATTCATTGCGCTCGTTCATGATCGGCGACACGACCTGACGGATGCTGCAGCGTGTGTCGTCGCGGCGGATCAGCACGGCCCGGCTGTTCTGGTCGGAGGGCGCCTCCGCGCCGATCGCGGGCCGCGTCGCACCAATCCTGTGGCCCGTCTCCTCGTCAACCGCCCGATAGACATGGCCGAGCGTCTTGCCGAGAGCGGCCTCGCCGGAAATACCGGTCAGCTTCTCGGCAACCGGGTTCATGAAGGTCACACGGTTCGCCGCATCGGTGCAGATGACGGCATCGCCGATCGACTGCAGCGTCACCCTGAGCCGCTCCTTCTCGTCGGCCAGCATTGCCGCCGACACCGTCAGGCGCTCTTCGGCCTCCTTGCGCCGGGTGATGTCGGTCAGGCTGCCAATCGCCCGGATCGGCCGCCCGTCCTCGTCGCGCTCGATGGCTTTGCCGCGGTCGAGGATCCAGATCCAGTGACCGTCCTTGTGGCGCATCCTGAACTCGGCTTCGAAGAACGGCGTCTGGCCATCAAGATGCGCGCGGTCCGCTTCGGCGACGGTCTGGCGGTCGTCGGGATGGATCATCGTCAGCCAGCGGTCCGGATCGCCGTCGAGTTCGCCTTCCTCGAAACCGAGCATCTTGACCCAGGTCGAGGAATAGGTCGTGCCGCCCTTGCGCTTATCGAAGTCCCAGACACCCTGACCCGCGCCGGCGAGCGCGAAATTCCAGCGCGTTTCGGCTTCGGCAATGCGCGCCTCGGCCTGCTTGCGCGCGTCGATGTCCTCGATCTGCGAGACGAGATAGAGCGGATGCCCGCTTCTCTCATCGCGGATGACGGAGCCGGCAAGACGCGCCCAGACGGGTGTGCCGTCCTTGCGCAGATAACGCTTTTCGAAGTGGAAGGCGTCAACGTTGCCCGCCCTCATGGAGTCCATCGTTTCCCGCCCGATATGCAGATCGTCGGGATGCGTGATCTGGAAAAAGGTCAGCGCCTCGATCTCCTGGCGGCTGTAGCCAAGCATGGCGGCAAAGGCTGGATTGGTCTGAAGGATACGCCCGTCAAGCGCCACGATGGCGATGCCGATCGCCGAGTCCTCCATGGCCCGGCGGAAGCGCTGTTCGCTCTCCGCGATCTGGCGCCGGTCGTCGGAGATGCGAACGATAAACAGGTAAGCGAAGAACAGTGCGCATACTGTCAACGCGACCGATATTTGAAGGCAAACTCTCAGTGCTTCCGCGCCAAGGTTCAGCCTCGACACCACGAACGGCGCCCCCACCACGGCAAGAGCGGCCACAAGCAACGCCAGCGCTGCACGCTTGTGGAGCCTCAGCCCGATCAATCCCCGCAATATCACGACCCGTGCCACCCCCGTGGGCAATCGCTTTTTCCCGTCAAAACCCTGAAGGATCGATTTTAAGGAATGGTTGCGCCGGGGTATTGGCGAGATCGGGAACCGGCAAACAATTGCCGGCATGATTAAGGATCAGTGTGCACGGCTTGCGGTTGCTTGGAGTATGCTACCAGCGCACGAAAAAACGCCCGCCAAGCGAACCAAGCAAAGCGAGAGCCGAGATCGCGATCGTGTACCAGGTGGCGACAAAGAGCGGCGAGTCGTCGAAACAGTGTGCGGCATAGAAGGTCGCCGCCAGCCCGCCGGCAAGCAGCCCCGCCACCGCGCCGGCAAGCACCGGCCGTGTCGGCGCGCCATAGCGCAGCATTCCCAGGAAGATGGCCAGCGGGCCAATGCCGATCAGCGGGATGAAGCTCATGCAGATCATCATGTTGGAGCCGATCATCCTGGTACTCCAATCGGCCTCGGGCACTGCGAACAGTTCCAGAACCACCGCCACCGCGACCAGCAGCGGCGCGGCGATCATCCCCGCCATTGCCCGGCCCGTCGCCGCACCCGGCGTCGACAGGGCGCGGATCGAGGCGAAAGCGCTGATGGCAAGCACGGTGGTGAAAACAAACTTGGACAGGAAGCGCATAGTATGCGCGGCCGCCATGAAATCGGGGCGCGGACCGATCGTCGACAGGAAAACGATCGCGGCGAGCACGACGGCCGCGCCGGCGGCCAGCCACCAGGCCGAGCGCAATGGCATCGCCTTGCTGCGGGCATCGGCATCGAGCGCCTTGATGAGATCGTCCGTCCTCATGTCATTCCCGCCCGGATCGCCCCTGACCGAATCGCTTGGCTATCGCGGCGAGCCCACGATGCAGCGACACGCGCACCGCCGTCTCGCTGATGCCGAACTTCGCCGCCGTCTCGCCGATCGAGCGGCCATCCACCGATATGGAAGACACCACGGACCGTTGGGCTGGCGGCAGCCCGTCCAGCGCCCGATTGATATCGCGCTCGCTGACGGTCTCGGTCTCCGGTTCGGCGAATGTCTCGGCGATTTCGTCGACATCGATCTCGATGCGCCGTCCGCGGCGCCGGAATGCATCGATCAGCTTGAAGCGGGCGATCGCGTAGACCCAGGGCAGCACCGGCGCGTCCTGGCGCCAGGTGTGCCGTTTAACATGAATGGCCAGCAAGGTTTCCTGCACGACATCCTCGGGATCGACCCCGCCCTGCACGATCTTGCGCCTGACAAAGCCGCGCACCAGCGCGGCAATTCGGTGGAGAAAGTCGGCATAGGCCTTTTCATCTCCCGCGATGGCGGCTCGCAACAGCCGGGAAAGCTCGGCCTCGTCCTTGCCGCTCACAAGAGTTCACTCCCCGGTTTTCGCGCCTCGGCGTTGATTTGTTACGTGGCCGGCGAAATAATGTCCAAGCCAAACTACGGGCAAGTCACGAAAGTGTGCGGGATGGCCCACCGGAATGCCATGCCGATTTGTCAAACTCCCCGATCGCCACGGCCCGTTGAAGCGTGTAGTCCAGAGGCCCGCCATCGCCCCCCGGTATCGGGTGATACCCGTTACTGACGTCTTGACATGCGAAACCGATCAGCCGGACGCCTTTCAATCTTGACTAGCGCATTCATGATTTGATACTCGGGCGCATCCGCAATGTGGGAAACCCGAGGAGCACCTTATGAAATCCCCCCTTCTTGCCCTTGCCGGCGCCACGGCACTTGCAATCGGCCTGATCGCCGGTCCGGCGATGGCCGAAGATGCCGGCATCGTCGTGTACAACGCCCAGCATGAAAGCCTCGCCAAGGAATGGGCCGAAGGGTTCACCAGGGAAACCGGCATCAAGGTCACCTTGCGCAATGGCGGCGACAGCGACTTCTCCAACCAGATCGTCGCCGAAGGTGCTGCTTCGCCCGCCGACATCTTCCTGACGGAGAATTCGCCGGCCATGGCGCTGGTCGAGAATGCAGGCCTGTTCGCCCCGGTCGATGCCGACACGCTGGCTCAGGTTCCGCAGGACTTCCATCCGGCAAGCGGCAAGTGGGTCGGCGTTGCGGCGCGCAGCACCGTTTTTGCCTACAACAAGACCAAGCTGACCGCCGACCAGCTGCCGAAGTCGATGCTTGATCTCGCCGATCCTAGCTGGAAGGGCCGTTGGGCCGCCTCGCCGTCGGGCGCCGATTTCCAGGCGATCGTCAGCGCGCTTCTGCAGCTCAAGGGTGAGGCCGCTACGGCCGATTGGCTGAAGGCGATGAAGACGAACTTCACGGCCTACAAGGGCAACAGCACGGTAATGAAGGCGGTCAACGCCGGCGAGATCGAAGGCGGCGTGATCTATCACTACTACTACTTTGGCGATCAGGCCAAGACCGGTGAAAACAGCAAGAATGTCCAGCTGCACTATTTCAAGAACCAG
This sequence comes from Mesorhizobium sp. B2-4-12, assembly GCF_006441575.1. Taxonomy (NCBI): domain Bacteria; kingdom Pseudomonadati; phylum Pseudomonadota; class Alphaproteobacteria; order Hyphomicrobiales; family Phyllobacteriaceae; genus Mesorhizobium; species Mesorhizobium sp. B2-4-12. Next base: position 8,205 of record NZ_VFVC01000024.1, on the reverse strand, counting down.
GATCCGGGCGCGTTCGTCTCGATTTCCGGTGGTGGCGTGCTCGCCTCGAGCAAGCATCCGAAGGAAGCACAGGCCTTCCTGAAGTGGGTCACCGGCAAGGGCGGCCAGGACGTTCTCAAGAACCGTGACTCCTTCGAATACGCGGTCGGCAAAGGTGCCGAATCCAATCCGAAGCTGGTGCCGCTGGCCGATCTGCAGGCGCCCAAGGTCGATCCGACAACCTTGAACTCGAAGAAGGTCACCGACCTGATGACGGCAGCCGGCTTGCTTTAGTTATCGTTCGTCCTAAAAGGACAACCGACCATGCTCCCGCCGGAATTCATTTTCGGCGGGAGTGCTTTTGTTTTTCGAGATGGCATTCGTCGATGACGACACGCTGTATTCCCGACCGCGATTGCGGTCCTTCGATTGCTGCCACCGGGCGGCAACGGCGCGGTGCCTGACCTGATGCAGTCCGCGATCGATCTCGAACACCCGGGCCTGCCTGCGCGCATGGGCCGAAAGGCTCGGCGGCGGACGGCGCCGTGGCTCGTCACCGCCGCCATCTTCGTCTCGCTGCTGTCGCTGCTGCCGCTTGCCTTCATCATGGGGGTCGCGGTGCAGACCGGCTGGGACACGGTCTCGGCATTGGTTTTCCGGCCCCGTGTCGGCGAACTGCTGGTCAACACCGGCCTGCTGGTGCTGCTGGCCGTCCCGATCGCCATCATCCTGTCGGTGGCGCTGGCCTGGCTGACCGAACGCAGCGACCTGCCCGGCGCCCGGTTCTGGGCCTGGCTATGCGTGGCGCCCCTCGCCATTCCCGCTTTCGTCCACTCCTATGCCTGGGTCACCATGGTGCCCGGGCTGCACGGCCTGTGGGCCGGCGTGCTGGTGTCCGTGATCGCCTATTTCCCCTTCCTTTATCTGCCGGTCTCGGCGGCGCTGCGCCGCCTCGATCCCTCCCTGGAGGACGCGGCCGCGGCACTTGGCCTTGGACCCTGGCGGGTGTTCTGGCGTGTCGTGTTGCCGCAGCTCAGGCTCGCCATCTGCGGCGGCTCGCTGCTGGTCGGATTGCACCTGCTGGCCGAATACGGCCTCTACGTCTTCATCCGCTTCGATACTTTCACCACGGCGATCGTCGACCAGTTCCAGTCGACCTTCAACGGACCGGCCGCCAACATGCTGGCCGGCGTTCTGGTGTGTTGCTGCTTTGTGCTCCTGGGCCTCGAAGTGCTGGTGCGCGGCGAGGAGCGTTATGCCCGTGTCGGCTCCGGCGCGGCGCGCTACCAGCAACGCAAGGGCCTCGGCCGCGCCACCATTCCGAGCCTCGCCTTGCTTATGGTCATCACGCTGCTGGCGCTCGGCGTACCTTTCATCACCATCGGCCGCTGGCTCGTCGCCGGCGGCGCCGATGTCTGGCGTCTCGATGAAATTGGCCTGGCGCTTGGCCAGACGCTATTCCTGTCGCTTGCCGGCGCGTTGCTTGCGACGGTCGCCGCCATGCCGATGGCCTGGATCTCGATCCGCGCGCCGGGACCGTTGCAGCGCCTGCTGGAGGGTTGCAACTACATCGTCGGCTCGCTACCGGGTATCGTCATCGCGCTGGCGCTGGTCACCATCACCGTGCGCGTCGCCCTGCCGTTCTACCAGACCCTGTTCACCATCCTGGTGGCCTATGCCCTCATGTTCCTGCCGCGTGCCCTGGTCAGCCTGCGCGCATCGATCGCCCAGGCACCGGTCGAGCTCGAACGCGCCGCGTCCAGCCTTGGCCGGCGTCCGCTCAACGCACTCTGGTCGACGACGATCCGCCTGTCGGCGCCCGGCGCCGCGGCCGGCATGGCGCTGGTGGCGCTCGGCATCATGAACGAACTGACCGCGACCCAGATGTTGGCGCCAAACGGCACCCGCACGCTGGCAATGGCATTCTGGTCCTACAGCGGCGAGATCGACTATGCCTCGGCGGCGCCTTATGCCTTCATCATGGTGGCGATGTCGCTGCCTTTGACCTGGCTGCTCTATGTCCAGTCGAAACGGATGGCCGGACGATGAGCTTTCTCGAAATCAGCGGCCTGAAAAAGCACTACGGCCCGGTCGCGGCCCTTGACGGCGTCGACCTCCATGTCGCCAGCGGCAGCCGCACGGCGATTGTCGGCCCGTCCGGCTGCGGCAAGACCACCCTGCTGCGGCTTATCGCCGGCTTCGAGGCGCCGGACCAGGGCCGCATCGTGCTCGACGGCGAGGTGCTGGCCAATGGTGGTGCGGCTGTCCCGGCGCATCGCCGCGGCATCGGCGTGGTGGCGCAGGACGGCGCCCTCTTCCCGCATCTGACCATATCGGACAATATCGGTTTCGGTATGGACCGCGGCGCGGACAAGCGCGCCGAGCGCATCGTCGAACTCGCTTACATCGTCGGGCTGGACAAGGCCGTGCTCAAGCGCCGCCCGCACGAGCTCTCCGGCGGCCAGCAGCAGCGAGTGGCGCTTGCCCGCGCCATGGCGATGAAGCCGCGGCTGATGCTGCTCGACGAGCCGTTCTCGGCGCTCGACACCGGTCTGCGCGCTTCGATGCGCAAGGCGGTGGCCGAGCTTCTGGAAGCGGCCGGCATCACCACCATCCTGGTCACGCACGACCAGGCCGAGGCGCTGTCCTTCGCTGCCCAAGTGGCGGTGATGCGCGAAGGCAAGTTTTCGCAGGTCGGCACGCCGCGCGAGCTCTATTTCAAGCCGAAGGACAGGATGATCGCCGAGTTCCTCGGCGACGCCATCATCCTGCCGGCAAAGGTGGCAGGCGGTTTCGCCAACTCACCGCTAGGCCGCATCGCGGTCGACACATCAGATAGACGCGATGTCGCCCGCATCATGCTGCGGCCGGAGCAGATCGGATTGAAGAGGACATCGCGCGAGGGCATGTCGGGCACACCGGAGATGCTGTTTGGCGAGGTGGTGGAATCCGAATTCGCCGGCTCGATGTGCACCATCGCGGTGCGCCTGATGAACAATCCCGATCCGCCGGACGCCGCCGCCATCGGCAACACGCCGCTGATCCTGCGCAAGCCGGGCATGGATGCACCCGCGGTGGGAGAGATCGTGCGGCTCACCGTGTCGGGAAAGGCGCATGTGCTGGCCTGAACGGCCGAGTGCCTGATGTGCTCGGGCCGCGGCAGGTTCGGTCACCGCTCGCGCGAAGTTTTGGAAATCAGAGTGCCGGCTCGGGAACGGACGCCTTGAAGACATCGAGGCGGTTTCCCGTCTCCGACGAGAAGAAATGCATGTCCTCTGGCGAAAGCTTCAGACCGACCGTGCTGCCCGGCTCCGGGTGCACGGCTTCCGATGTCATCACCGAAAACGGCGCGCCGTCGAGGTCGACGTAGATGACCCGCCCCGCGCCGAGTTCCTCGACCAGGTCGACGGTGGCCTTGAGCGCGCCGGCCGCGTCTGGCGCCACCAGCCGGACGGCTTCCGGCCGGATGCCCATCGCGACCTTCGTGCCGACCGGCAGACCTGCGCGCGGAACAACGATACGCCGGCTGCCGCCGAGCAGCGACAGCCCATCGAGTTCGACCGTGCCTTCCAGAATGTTCATCGCCGGCGCGCCGACGAAAGTGGCGACGAAGCGGCTGGCGGGCCTGCTGTAGATTTCGCCCGGCGTGCCGACCTGTTCGACACGTCCGGCATTCATCACCACCAACCGGTCGGCAAGCGTCATCGCCTCGACCTGGTCGTGGGTGACGAAGACGGAGGTGGCGTTGAGCCGGCGGTGCAGCTTGCGGATTTCCGACCGCATCTGGACGCGCAACTTGGCGTCGAGATTGGACAGCGGTTCGTCGAACAGGAACACTTTCGGTTCGCGGATCATGGCGCGGCCCATGGCGACCCGCTGCCTCTGGCCACCCGAAAGCGCCATAGGTTTGCGGTCGAGCAGATGTTCGAGTTCCAGCGTGCGCGCAACCGCCTGGATGCGCTGGTTGCGTTGCGCGGAAGGAACGCCTGAGACCTTCAGCGAATAGCCGATATTCTGGGCGACGCTCATATGCGGATAGAGCGCGTAGTTCTGGAACACCATGGCGCAGCCGCGCTCACGCGGCTCGAGCTTGTTGACCACGGTGCCGTCGATGGCGATCTCGCCGCCGGAAATCTCCTCCAATCCGGCGATCATCCGCAGAAGCGTGGACTTGCCGCAACCGGACGGCCCCAGGATGACGACGAATTCGCCCGAGGCGAAATCGAGGTCGACCCCGTGCACGACTTGCGTCCTGGCGTAGTTCTTCGTGACGCCGCGTATGGCGATGGAGGCCATCTTCTGTCTCCCCTTATTTCTCGGTGGCGATAAGGCCACGCACGAACCAGCGCTGCATCAGCACCACGACGATCAGCGGCGGCAGCATGACGATCAGCGTGCCCGCCATGGCGATGTGCCATTCCGGCGCGCCGCCGACATTAGGAATGAGCTGCTTCAGCTCGGTAACCGCAGTCGCATGCGACTGATCGGTGGTGATAAGCAGCGGCCATAGATACTGGTTCCAGGCCCACAGGAACATGATGGTGCCCAAAGCGGCCATGTTGTTGCGCGACAGCGGCAGCAGGATATCGATGAAGAAGCGCAGGGCGCCGGCGCCGTCCATGCGCGCGGCCTCGGTCAGTTCATCGGGCACCGTCAGGAAGAACTGGCGGTAGAGGAACGTGCCGGTGGCCGTGGCGACCAATGGCATGATCAGACCGGTATAGGAATTGAGCAGTCCGAGGCTGAGCGAGACCTGCACGCCCGACACTTTTTCGATCAGCCAGCTCAGGCCCGTGACGTCGAGGATGGCCTGGTAGGGTGACAGCACATTGGCGACGACGGCGTAGGTCGGCACGATGCGGACTTCGAGCGGCAGCATCAGTGTGACGAAGATCAGCCAGAAGATGAACGTGCGCCCGGGGTAGCGGAAATAGACGATCGAAAAGGCGGTGAGCGCCGAGATGATCACTTTGCCCGCCGCCACGCCGGCAGCCATGACGAAACTGTTAAACAGCTTGGGACCGAGATCCGCTGTCGTCCAGGCCGTCTTCATGTTGATCCAGAAGTCGCTGCCCGGCAGCAGCGACATCGGCACATCGTTGACGTCCTTGAGGTTGTGCGACGCGGCGATCGCCACGACCGCGAACGGCGCGATGCAAACGATGAACCCGACGAACAGGATCAGATGCGTGAGGAAATTGAGGAACGGGGTGCGTTCGACCATGTCTATCTCACCTGTAATGCACGCGCCGCTCGATGAAGCGGAACTGGAAGATGGTGAGCACGATGATGAGCAGCATCAGGATGATGCTCTGCGCGGCGGCGCCTGAATAATCCAGGCCTTTGAAGCCATCGGAATAGATCTTGTAGACCATCAGATTGGTCGCGTTCGCCGGGCCGCCGGAGGTCATGATGTCGACGATGCCGAAGGAATCCTGAAAGCTTTCGGTGATGTTGATGACCAGCAGAAAGAAGATCGTCGGCGTGATGAGCGGGAACTGGATGTCCCGGAAGCGCCTGACGACGCCGGATCCGTCCATCGCCGCCGCCTCGATCAGCGAACGCGGGATGGCCTGGAAGGCGGCGAGGAAGAAGATGAAGTTATAGCCGACATATTTCCAGGAGAAGGCGACGATAATCGAAGCCATGGCATCGGCGCCGTCGAGACCAGGGTCCCAGAAGCCGGGCCAGACCTGGTTGAGGACGGCCATGAAGCCGGCCTCCGGCGCCAGGATGAAGCGGAACGCCATCGCCAGCGCGGGCGCGGCGATGCCGTAGGGCCAGATCAGCACCACGCGATAGAGGCGTGAGCCGGCGAGCTGGCGATCGGTCAGGGCGGCGAGCACCAGCGCGATGAACATCGCAAGGCCGGTGCTGATTCCCGCAAAGACAAGGCTGGCGGTGATCGAGTTCCAATAATCGGCGTTGGCCAGGATCGAGCGGAAATTGTCGAGCCCGACCCAGATGTTGCCGCCGCCCCAGGGCTGTTGCAGCGTCAGCGACCAGTACACGGCCTGGCCGGCCGGCCAGTAGAAGAACGTGAAGATCAGAAGGAGCTGCGGCACCGCGAACAGGATGCCGATCGTCGATCTGCTAAAGGTAACGCGTTTTTCCATAGGTCCGCCGATGCCGCTTCACAGCTGGCCTGGAGCAAGGGTGAGATTAATATGCGAAACGGCCGCCCGTCGACCCAAGCATGATCCCGAAACACGGAAACCGTTTTCGGAAGTGATCAGGCTTGGAACACGGGCGGCCTTTGGCAATTCGGCTATCAGGGCAGGGTCTTGCCCGGATAGGTCTGCTGGAAGCGGTCGAGGATGGCATCGCCATTCTTGACCAGCGTGTCGAGGCCTTCCTGGACGCTGACCTTGTTGGCGAAGATCGCCTGCATCTGCGTGCCAAACTCGGCGCGGATCTGGGTGAAGTTGCCCAGGCGCACGCCGCGGGTGATTTCGGTCGGCTCCGAGGCGGTCAGGCTGGCGATCGCGACTTCACGGCCCTTGTAGGGCGCCTTGTCGTAGAAACCGTCGGCCTTCATGTAGTCAAATCCCGACTTGGTCACCGGGATGTAGCCGGTGTTGGTCGACCAGAACAAAGCGGTCTTGGGGTCGTGGATGAAGTTGAGGAAGGCGGCCGCACCCTTGTATTCGGCGTCCGACTTGCCGGAGAGCACCCACAGTGAAGCGCCGCCGACGAGCGAATTCTTGCGCTCGGTGCCGGCATAGACCGGCAGTTCGGCGACGTCCCACTTCATGCCTTCCTTCTGGGTCCTGCCGACGGTGCCGTGGTCGCCGACGGAGGTCAGGATCATCTGGCAGGTGCCGGAGGCGAAGGACTGGACCATGTCCTGGCCGAGATCCTTCGACTTGATCTTGATCAGGCCGGCATCATACCACTTCTTGAGGTCGGTGACGTACTGGACGAACTTGGTCTTGTTGACCTCCAGGCGGGCATCGAGCCCGTCATAGCCATTGTTCTTGGTAGCGATCGGCTGATTGTGGATCGCGGAGAACTGCTCCATCAACTGCCAGCTTTCGTTGGCCGAGATGTTGATCGCCATCGGGCATTCGTAGCCGGCGTCCTTCATCGCCTTGAGGTCGGCGCCGACGTCTTCCCAGGTCTTGGGCGCTTCGGTCTTGCCGATTTTTGCGAAGGCGTCCTTGTTCCAGTACATCAAGGCAGTCGAGGAGTTGAACGGGAAGGACAGCATCTCGCCCTTCGAGGTCGCATAGTAGCGCGCAATGCCGGGGAAATAGTCGGCGTAGTCGATCTTGTAGCCGTTTTCCTCCATCAGCTTGTCGGCGGGCTTGTAGGCGCCCGACAGCATCATGGTGGCGGTGCCGACGTCATAGACCTGGACGATGGTCGGCTGCTTGCCGGCACGGAAGGCGGCGATGGTGTTCTGCAGCGTGGCATCGTAATTGCCCTGGCTGGTGCAGACGACTTCGTAGTCCTTCTGCGACTCGTTGAAGTTCTTGCACATCGTGTCGACGACGCGGGCGAGGTCGCCCGAAAGGCCGAACCAGAAATCGAATTTTACCGGTTCTGCAAAGGCAGGCATTGCCAGCGCGCTACCGAGCGCACCGACGGCAAGGGCAGCGAGGCCCCGCTTGATCATGGTCATGGTTTTTCCCTCTTGAGTGGCTGATGACAAGGGTCTTGCGCAAGTCCTTGCCCGCTCTCTTAGAGAAGGTATGTGACAGTTCTGTTGTGGCTCCCAGGCCTTTGCACAGCTGTTCGTTCCTCCTCACGGCGGTTGCGCCGGCATGAAAATGTCGTACCGGCGCCTTAGGGAGCCAGGGTGATCGTCGCCGGCGTAAAGCCCGAGACGGATCGCCATGATTAGCCGGCTAAATTGATGAATGCTGCTGGTGCCGACGCACGAACGACCAGCTCGCGGCAATCGTGCGCGCTGTGCTGGGGACGGGATGTGGGCTCGGCCTGCCTGTGCTGGCGAAGGGCTTAGAAACGCCTGGCGAGTTGAAGTTCCCGGACGCGGAGGCCTGTGAGATCGGCCAGAGCTACTATCTCGGCAAGCCGACGCCGATCGAGACGTTCGACGAACTGAAGGGCAACGGCAAGCGTACTCCGGTGCGCGTCGCTGACCACCACGACGACAACCCTATATTGCTCAAGCCAAGCGTGCGCAGACCCTAGGTGTTTAGTCCCGGCATTTGATGGACCGGGTCGAGTCTGAACCGTTCGGGCTCTTTTTTCCAGATTTTG
>NZ_VFVC01000023.1:0-88955 GCF_006441575.1 Mesorhizobium sp. B2-4-12 | reverse complement strand
CGCTTCCCTTCCGTTCTGGCATTGGTGATTGGCGAAAGCCGAGGCGACAGTTGATCTCCCCCCTTGAGGGGGAGATGGCCGGCAGGCCAGAGGGGGGTGGACGCGCGCGAACCTCTCCTCATCCCACCCTCTGCAGCCCCTTGAACAAAAAAGTCCGGCCCGAACGATAGTCGTAGTCCGGGTTTTCCCAGGCGATCATCTTGCCGGGGTTGAGCAGGCCTTGCGGATCGGTCTCGCGCTTGAAGGCGAGCTGCACCGCATCCGTCTGCTTCATGCCGCCCTCTTCCAGTGTGTAGCGGTGCGGGTTGAAGATCGGGCAGCCATTCTCCTCATGCAGCCGGATGATCTCGTCGAGCCGCGCCTCGGTGGTGAACTTGACCAGCGGCAGGCCGAAACAGGTGATGTTGCCGTCCAGCCGCACGAATTCGAGATGCGAAAAGACTTCGCCTGGAAACATCGCGTCCATCTTCTCGACCAGCTCCAGCTGGTTGGGAAAGGGATAGAGCGACTGCAGATAGGTGATGTCGGGGTCGACGCGCAGCGCCCTCAGCGTCGTATGGTTCCAGGCCAGCTCGTAGGCCGGCGGCAAGCCCTTCTTCTCGTCCGGCGTTGCGACGGCGGCGTTGAAGATCACGTCGCCGTCGACCCGCCGGGTGAAGGCAAGGAAGGCATCCAGCCCATGCCGCGCCACCATCACGACGCAGATGCTTTGCCCTTCCCTGAAAAACTTCTGGTGCCGCTTGAAATAGAGCTGCGGCACCGGCGCTGATATCGGCGTGATCAGCTTGGTCAGGATGCCATCCTGGCGGGCAAGCGCGTTGCCGTAGCGCGCCGCGCCCATGAAGCTGTCGAAGCCGACGATGACATCGACCCACTCATAGCCCGCGGTCAGCGGCATCTCGACCTCCGAGATGATGCCGTTTGTGCCGTAGGCATGGGTCACCTTGTGCAGATCCTCGCCGGCGAGTTCGAGTACTTTCGGCTCGGCCTCCATCGTCACCACGCGCAGCCGCAGCACATTGCCGAAATCGCGCAACCCGCCAAAATTGATCGAGCCGACGCCGCCCGAACCGCCGGCGATGAAGCCGCCGATCGAGGCGGTGTTGTAGGTGGAGGGCGACAACCGCAGCTCCTGCCCGGAATGCGCGCGCGCTGCCTTGTCGATGTCGGCCAGCACCGCGCCTGGTCCGGTCACCACGCGGCCCGGGCCGATCGACCTGATCTCGTTCATTTCGGCGAGGTTGAGCACCACGCCTCCCGAAAGCGGCATCGCCTGCCCATAATTGCCGGTGCCGCTGCCGCGCGGCGTCACCGGCACGCCATGCCGGTGACAGGCGGCAAGCACACGGATCAGTTCGGTCTCGTCCTTCGGCGTCACGATCAGGTCGCCGGTGACGTGGTCGAGCTGCTGTTTCAGTACTGGACTGTACCAGTAGAAGTCGCGGCTCTTCTGCTGGACGATGGCCGGATTGTCGTCGAGTTTTATCCCGTCGAGATCGCGCTTGAGCGCCGAAATATCCATCATTCCACCATTAGTTCGTCGAGTTCGGCATAGTCGGGCAATTGCCGGTCGATCGCGCGCCCGGCGCGCACAACGATGCGATCCGATTCGGGCCGGGACAGCAATTCCGTCCAGCTCCTACCTTTGAACAGGATGAAATCGGCATCGCCGCCGGCGGCAAGCGTGCCGAAGCCGTCGAGCCGCATCACGCTCGCCGGCGTCGCGGTGACCGCTTGCGGCCAATCGGCGACCGGATGGTCGAGATGCAGAATGCGCGTCGCCATGCGGTAGACCTCCAGCATGTCGAGATCGCCATAGGCATAGAAGGGATCGCGCGTGTTGTCGGAAGCGATCGCGACCGGAATGCCCCTCACCCTCATCTCGTGCAGCAACGTCACCCCACGCCAGCGTGGTGTCGTGTGGTCGGTCCGCCGGTCCTGCAGATAGAGATTGCACATCGGCAGCGAGACTACCGCCAACCCGGCCTTGGCCACCTTGTCCAGCGTGTCTAGCACCTCAAGATCGGGCTGACGCGCCAGCGAGCAGCAATGGCCGACGAGGATCTTGCCCTCGAAGCCGTTCCAGAGTGCGGCCTCGGCGATCTTCTTCAGCGAGATGGCGGCGATGTCGTCGGTCTCATCGGCGTGGAAGTCCAGGTCGAGCCCATGCTCGATCGCTTGCGCGAAGACATGGTCGAGCAGCTCTTCCAGATCCGGCACCATATAGGTGACGACGCCGAGCACGCCCTTGGCGGCGGCAACCCGTTTCGCCAGCCCGTCGAACCATTTCCTGTCGCGCACGCCCTCGATGCCGAGCAGGCAGGCGCCCTGCAATTCGATGCGGCCGCGCCATGTCTCGCGCATCGATTCGAAAACCGGCCAGGAGATCTCCTCCTGCGGCGCGACGCTGTCGAGATGGGTGCGCAGCGCCCTGGTGCCATGCGCGTAGGCCGAGCGCAGCGAGAAATCCATGCGCCGCGCAACATCGTGCGCACTCCAGCGGGCAGCGCGGTCGGTGCCGGTGGCATTCAACGCGCCCATGAAAGTGCCGTCGGGATTGGGTTTTCGCGGCCAGATATGGCCCTTGTCGATATGCGTGTGGCAGTCCACGAAACAGGGCAGAATGATACGCCCGCCAAGATCGACCGCGTCGACCGGCGCCGTTGCGCGGTCACGCGCTGCGATGCTGGAAATCCTGCCGTCGGCGACGGTAATGTCGGCAAGCGCAAAGCCATCGCTGTCGAAGGTTGCAGCTAGGTCGGGCGTGAGCGACTGATGAAGCCGAACATTAGCGAGGTGATAAGAACCAGATGTCGGGATCAAGCCCTATCTCCCTCTGTCCAATGTAACACCGTCCCCTCAAGGCGGCGTTTGGACTGGAGATCTTGTGAACAGGCGTGTGGAGACATCGCGAACAATCTTGCGCTGCCGTCGAGCTCGGAGGAAACGGCATGGATCCTAGGGTCTACGCGTCCGCTTCGCTCCCGCTCTGCCCTAGGATGACGAAGAGAAAGGATGCCGCCGCCAATCGCAAACGTCGAAGATACCGGGGTTCCTACAAATCTCCAGCATTGGCGATTTGCATTTGCCTTCCCGTCCTTCGTCATCCACGGGCGGAGCGGGAGCGAAGCGGACGCGTAGACCCGAGGATCCATGCCGTGACGACCACCGAAGGATGCGGCGGTGTAAAACTGTTCGCGATGTCTGCGCACGTCTGTTCGCGGTGTCTCCGGCCTGAACATTCCTTACCGCTCCTGCTTCAGTGCGCTCTCATGCCAGCGCCGCAGAATGAGATGCGAAATCAGGGACAGCACCAGGAAGATCAGGATTCCCGTCAGCGAAATCAGGAACAGCGCCGCGAACAGCCTTGGCGCATTGAGCCGGTAGCCCGCCTCGATGATGCGCGAGGCAAGCCCAGACGACTGGCCGGTGGCGCCGGCGACGAACTCGGCCACTACGGCGCCGATCAGTGACAGGCCGCCGGCGATCTTCAATCCGCCGAGGAAATACGGCATCGCCGCCGGCAGCCTGAGATAGCGCAACTGTTGCCAGCGGGTCGCGCCGTTGAGCTTGAACAAATCGCGCAGATTGCGGTCGACGGAGTTGAGGCCGAGCGTGGTGTTGGACAGGATCGGGAAGAAGGCGACGATCCAGGCGCACAGCAGAAGCTTGGTCGTCTGGTTGTCGACATAGATGTTGATCAGCGGAAAGATCGCCACGATCGGCGTCACCTGCAGCACGATGGCGAACGGGAAGAACGACATCTCCACCCATTTCGATTGCGCGAACAAAACCGCCAGCCCGACGCCGCCGACAACGGCGAGAGCCAAGCTGAGGAAGGTGATGCGCAAGGTGACCAGCAGTGCCGAGAACAGCAGGCCGGCATCGTTGTAGAGCGTCCACAGCACCACGCCGGGACGCGGCAGGATATATTGCGGGATCGCGTTCCACACGCAGATGCGATCCCACAGCCAGATGGCCAGGATCATGATCGCCAGCGGCAGCACCCAGCGGCCGATCCGCTCGAGCCGCTCCTGGCGCACCCGGCGCGCTTCCTCCGGGTCGAGCTTAATCGCCCGCTCGTCAATGGCCGTCATGGTGCGAGCCTGCTGTTGAATTGATGGCATTGACCAGCACGTCCGAGGCTTGCCGGCAAAGGGATGCATAATCTGGCGAGGTGCGAAACACCTCATCGCGCGGATAGGATGCCTCGATCGCAAGTTCGTCGAAGACCCTGCCCGGCCGCGCCGCCATGACGACCACCCGATTGGAGAGAAACACGCTCTCGAAGACGCTGTGGGTGACGAAGACGACGGTAAAGCGCTCGTCCTGCCACAGTTCCAGCAGGTCGTTGTTGAGCTTGAAGCGGGTGATCTCGTCGAGCGCGGCGAAGGGCTCGTCCATCAACAGCACGCGCGGCCTGGTCACCATGGCGCGCGCGATCGAGACCCGCATCTTCATGCCGCCGGACAGTTCGCGCGGCACCGCATCCTCGAAACCGGTCAGGTGGACCCGTGCCAGCATCTCCGTTATCGCCGGAGCAGCCTTGGCACGGGAGATGCCTTTCAGCCTGAGCGGCAGCCAGACATTGTCGAAGACGCTGGCCCAGGGCAGCAGCGTCGGTTCCTGGAAGACGAAGCCGATATTGGCGCGATCGAGCGAACCGCCGCCGCGCCAGTCAAGCACGCCGGAGGTCGGCGTCGAGAGGCCGGCGATCAGCCGCAGCGCCGTCGATTTGCCGCAGCCGGACGGCCCGAGCAGGCTGAGGAAATCCCCTTCCCGGATCGTCAGATCGACATCGCTCAGCGCCGTCACGCCGTTGGAAAAGACCTTGCCGACGCCGCGCAATGCCAGCAATGCCGGAGCGACGTCCGACGCGTTCGCGGGCGCTTGCGCCACCTTTTCCCTTATCATGCCGGACCCCGGCCTATTTCTTTAGCTCGAGCCCGACGCCCTTGTTGACGAAGGCCAGCGTGTAGGCCTTCTTGATGTCGATGCCGCCGGGTGCGACCTTGGCCTTGACCATCTTGTCGTAGAAACTCTTGATCCGCGCATCCGTCATGGCGCCGATGCCGAGTTTTTCGGTGTCGCCGGAATCGGCAAGGCCGAACTTCTTCATCTGCTCGATCGAGAAAGCGATCTGCTCGTCCGTCATGTCAGGATTGTCTTTCTTGATCAGGTCGTTGGCGGCCTTGTTGTCGCCGTAGAGATATTTGTACCAGCCCTTGGCCGAGCCATCGACGAAGCACTGGACCACCTCCGGCTTCTTGTCGATCGTGTCCTGCATCACCTCGATCGTCGTCGAATAGGTGTCCCAGCCATAGTCGGCCAGCAGGAACTGGTTCGGCACGAAGCCGCCTGCCTTCTGGACCGCGAACGGCTCTGAAGTGACGTAACCCTGCTGGATCGACTTCTTGTTGGCGATGAAGGGAGCGGTGTTATAGGTGTAAGGCACGCGCTTGGCGGCATCGAAGCCGAGCTCGATGACCATCCATTGGAAGAAGGTCTGCACGCCCTCGTCGCCCAGAATATACTGGTCGGCGTTCTTCAGATCCTCCCATTTGTCGAGCCCCTCGCCGGGGTGTGACATGATGACCTGCGGATCCTTCTGGAAGTCGGCCGCCACGACGCGCATCGGAATGCCCTGCTGGACGGCATCGAAGGCCGACAGCAGATTGCCGCCCATGTAGAAATCGATCTTGCCGGCCAGCAGCATCGGCCGGCCGCTGACCTGCGGGCCGCCCTGCATGATGGTGACATCGAGGCCACAGGCGGCATAGGTGCCATCGGCCACGGCCTGGTAATATCCGCCATGTTCCGGCTCGGCCAGCCAGTTGGTGCCGAAGGTGACTTTCTCATTCGCCGCGGCCCCCAGCGTGCTGGCGGCCAGCAAGGCTACCACGCCCATCGAGACCTTCTGTTTTCCGTACATCGACACCACCCTTTGTTTGCTCCGGCGCTCCGCGCGCCAGGCTCGACACCAAAGATTCAAGAAGCAAGACACATGCCACTGGCGTCTCACGCCGGGACCCGCCCGCCTGCACCACAGCCATCTGCGAAAGCCGGAAAGGTCGTGCTGCACCGGAGGCATCGTGCCCATTTTTTGAACGCCTGTCCACAATCGCACCGGCGACATGCACCGCCATCTTGAAGCTGTGCACCGCCATCTTGAAACTGTAATGAAACCCGTCCCAGGCTGACGGCAAACCGGAGATTGCCATGTTCAAGTTTCTCACCCCCAAGTCGATCAAGCCGCCCTTTGCCCGCTATAGCCACGGTGTCGAGGTGCCAGCGGGCAAGCGGCTGGTGCTGTGCTCGGGCCAGGTCGCCATCACGGCGGACGACCAAATCCCCGAGGACGCCGGCGCCCAGGCCGAGCTCTGCTTCCGCAACCTCGCGGCGGTGCTCGGAGAGGCGGGGCTGGGACTGCAGGACATCGTGAGAATCAATGCCTATGTCACCGACCGCGCACATTTGCGGCCCTATATGGATGTCCGCGACCGGCTGTTTTCGAGCCCGGCGCCGGCCTCGACGCTGATGATCGTTTCCGGCTTTGCCAGGCCCGAATTCAAGGTCGAGGTCGAGGCAATCGCCGCCGGATGAGAAGCGCCGCGCTACGAATCGACTGGCCGATGGTCTAAAGTCAAACTATCAAAGGCTGGCGCCGCCCCTCATCCGCCTGCCGGCACCTTCTTCCCGTATAGTGACGGGAAGAAGGGAGAAGCTGCGACGTTAGCGTCCTCCTCTCCCCGTTTTTCACGGGGAGAGGGTAAGGCTGAGGGGCGGGGCCGACGTGCTTCAGTTTCTTCGAGGTCAAAATGGACAAGACAAAAAGACGCGTCTGGTGGGGTGACTACCGGACCACCGAATATGCTTCGGTCGATCCCGAGACGACGATCGCCGTGCTGCCGGTTGCGGCGATCGAACAGCACGGGCCGCATCTGCCTGTCTCGACCGACACCTCGATCATGAATGGCATGCTCGACACGGTCATTTCGGGTCTGCCCGACGATCTCGACATCCGCATCCTGCCGGTGCAGGCGGTGGGCAAGTCGAACGAGCATCTGCACGCGCCGGGCACCCTCACCCTGCCGGCAACGACATTGGTCGAGGCCTGGACCGAGCTTGGCCTGTCGGTCGCGCGCGCCGGTGTGCGCAAGCTCGTCGTCGTCAATTCGCATGGCGGCAATGAGGAGATCATGGGCATCATCACGCGTGAATTGCGCGTGCGCGAAAAGATGCTGGTGGTGAAGACGAGCTGGCAGCGCTTTGGCCGGCCGGCCGGCATGTACACCGAGCTCGAGGATCGTCACGGCATCCATGGCGGCGATGTCGAGACTTCGCTGATGCTGCATTTCCGGCCGGACCTTGTCGACATGGGCAGGGCCGACAATTTCGTTTCCAACGTCGCCCGCGCCGAGAAGGAATTCTCGCTGCTGCGCCACACCGGCACGCACGCCTTTGCCTGGCTCGCCAGCGACCTGAACCCGAACGGCGTGGTCGGCGACGCCAGCATCGCGACAGCCGAAAAAGGACGCTTGACGGCAGAATATCAGGCCGAAGGGTTCATCAGCCTGCTCAAGGACGTGCGCAAGGCAAAGCTCGCGGAGTGGCTTAGATAGTCTCCTAAGCGTCGATCTTCAGCGCAAAAGGCGTACCCTCGAAGGCGTCGGCGCCACGGCCGATCGACAGGATCGCCTCGATCATGCGGCCATTGCGATCAAGCAGTGCATCCGCCACGGCAATCAGGCGCGGATTGGGTGTCGCCGAGGGGGACAGCGTCCGCAATGTCTGAGCCAATTCGGCCTCGTCACGTTTCGGCGCCAGGGCGGCGGCGATGATATAAGCCGAGGCGGTCGAACGACTGATGCCTGCATAGCAATGCACCACCATCGGCCTTGCACGGTCCCACCGGCGCGCGAAATCGAGCAGGTTGCGCACGTGATCCTCCCCCGGCATGGTCATGCCGTCCTGCGCTATCGCAATGTCGTGCATGACCAGGTGCAGATGGTTT
Organism: Mesorhizobium sp. B2-4-12; assembly: GCF_006441575.1. Lineage (NCBI taxonomy): Bacteria > Pseudomonadati > Pseudomonadota > Alphaproteobacteria > Hyphomicrobiales > Phyllobacteriaceae > Mesorhizobium > Mesorhizobium sp. B2-4-12. Next base: position 80,941 of record NZ_VFVC01000023.1, on the reverse strand, counting down.
TCCCTGGCGATCGAGGCCGGGCGCACCACCTCGGTTCCGGCGGCGAGCAGCGACAGCAGGCGATCGGCACCGGTCCTCGCCACCGTTTCCTCGACCTTTGCCAGCGAACAGACATGGATCATCATCGCGCGATCTCCCTGGCGCCATCGTCGCGCCGCGAAGCCCAGCCGGCAAGAGCGGATTCGAGCCGACGCCATTCTTCCTCATTCCCCGGCAGGCCTGCGCGCAGGACATGCGGCCGGTCGGAGAAATGCCGCAGCAGGATGCCGCGCTCGCCAAGCGCGGAAAACAGGCCTGCGGCATCCGCTAGGCCGAGATAGCGGAACAACATAGTGCCGCCCGCCACGGGCACGCCGAAGCGGCCGAACAGCGCGTCGAGCCGTGCCGATGCCTCCGCGAGCGATGTCCGCATCGCGTCCTGCCAGCCGATATCCGCGAGCGCTCGGACACCGTATTCCAGCGCCGGGCCGGCAACAGCCCATGGGCCGAATTGCGTTTCCAGCAGGTCCACCGTCGGCGTATCGGAAAGCGCGAATCCAAGCCGCAGGCCAGCCAGGCCAAAGAACTTGCCGAACGAGCGCAGCACGACGATGCCGCCCTGCCCGACATCGCCGGCCAGACTGTGTTCGCGCGGGCCGACATCCATGAACGCCTCGTCGACGACCAGCAGGCCGCCCTTGGCGCGCAGTCCCCCGGCCAGCGCCAGCAACCGGTCGCGCTCGATGACGCGCCCATCCGGATTGTTGGGATTGACGATGATGGCAAGGTCGGCGTCGGCGAGCGCCGCAAAATCGCTGACTTCGGTCACCTCGTGCCCGGCGATCGCCGCCGCCCGGGCGTGTTCGGCATAGGTCGGCCCCAGCACCAATGCCTTGCCGGGCCTCACCAGCGATGCCACGCGCGGCAACAGGATTTGGGTACCGGGCGCCGCGACGACGTGGGCTGGCGACGGCGCGCCGTAGGTGCGGGCCGCGGTTTCCGTCAGCTCGCGCCCGCGGCCTGCTTCCGGCAAACGCGACAGCGAGGTGGCGGGCAAGTCGAAAAGCGGGTAGGAGTGCGGATTGATACCGGTCGAGAGGTCGACGAAAGGCAGCAAGGCGTTGGGGAAAAGCGCCCTCGCCCGGCCAAGACTTCCACCATGGTCCACTGCTCCTTCAAGAAGCTTCATGTCAGTCCTGATCGCTTTCCTGTCACTGGCCGTCGAATTTGTCCTGGGTTATCCGGACTGGCTGTTTCGCGCCATCGGTCATCCGGTGACGTGGTTCGGCAGCCTGATATCCTTTCTCGATCGCAGGCTCAACCGCGCCACTGATCCCGACGCGCTGCGTCGCCAACGCGGCGTCCGGGCGCTTCTGGTCATCGTGCTGGTACCGGCGGCGATCGGCCTTTGCGTGCAGATCCTTCTGCTCTGGTTCGTTCCCCTGGGACTGATCATTGCCGCCCTTCTGGCGACGTCTTTCCTGTCGCAGAAGAGCCTGTATGAGCATGTCGAGGCCGTGGCGGACTCGCTCGACTCGGGTGGCCTCGCCATGGGCCGTGTCGCCGTCTCGCGAATCGTCGGTCGTGACCCGGAGACGCTCGACAGGGCCGGCGTCTGCCGCGCGGCGATCGAAAGCCTGGCCGAGAATTTTTCCGACGGCATCGTCGCCCCCGCCTTCTGGACAGGCGTCGGCGGGCTAGCAGGGGGTGCTGCCTACAAGGCGGCCAACACCGCCGATTCGATGATCGGCCACCGCACCCCGCGCCACGAGGCGTTCGGCTGGGCGGCGGCGCGCTTCGACGATTGGATCAATCTGCCGGCGTCGCGGCTGACGGCTCTGCTAATCGTGCTGGCTGCTTTCCTGGTCAAGGAAGCCGATCCCCGCAACGCCTGGACTGCGGTGTGGCGCGATGCCAAAAAGCACCGTTCGCCCAACGCCGGCTGGCCGGAAGCGGCCATGGCCGGAGCGCTTGGCCTCGCGCTCGCCGGACCGCGCAGCTATGGCGGCGTGGTGGTCGACGATGTCTTCATGGGCGAAGGCGGCAGTCGCGAAGCCGACAGCGGCGACATCAGGCGGGCGCTGAAACTCTACCGCGTTGCCGACTATCTGCTGATTGCGCTGTTCGGGGTGGTCTCCGTGATTGCCATCGTGGCGTGACGGAATCAGCGAGGCTATTTACCGAACGCCTCGCACACAGCCCGCAAAACTCTCAGAACTCGATGCCTTGCTGCGCCTTCACGCCTGCCGAAAAGTGGTGCTTGGTGACTCCCATCTCGGTGACCAGATCCGCCGCCTCGACCAGCGCCGGCTTGGCGTTGCGTCCGGTGACGACAATGTGCAGTCCCTCGCGCCGCGCCTTCAGCGCAGCGACAACCTTGTCGAGATCGAGATAATCATAGCGCAGCGCGATGTTGAGCTCGTCGAGCACGACAAGGCTGATCGAAGGATCGGCGATCAACTCCAGAGCCTTGGCCCAGGCGGCCTCTGCGGCCGAGATGTCGCGCTTCAGGTCCTGCGTCTCCCAGGTGAAGCCCTCGCCCATCGCGTGCCAGACGACACGGTCGCCGAAAGCAGCGAAGGCATCCTTCTCACCGGTGTGCCATTTGCCCTTGATGAACTGGACGACGCCGACCCGCTTGCCATAGCCGAGCATGCGCAGCGCCAGACCGAAAGCGGCTGTCGTCTTGCCTTTGCCCGGGCCTGTATTGACGATCAGCAGCCCCTTCTCGGCCGTTTTGCTCGCCACCTCGGCATCCTGCACCGCCTTGCGCTTGGCCATCTTGGCGCGATGGCGCTCCGCATCCTTGTCTTCCGTCATGTCATTTCACCTTGAGCGGCAGCCCCGCCACCATCAGCAGCACCGTATCGGCGACCGCCGCGACCTGCTGGTTGAGCCGTCCCGCGTCATCGCGGAACCGGCGCGCCAGTGCATTGTCCGGCACGATGCCTTGCCCGACTTCATTGGACACCACGAACCACGGGCCGCGCGGCCGTGACAACACGTCCGCCAACCGACGGCACTCGGTTGCGATATCGTGTTCGGCCAGCATGTGATTGGTCAGCCATAGCGTCAGACAGTCGACGAGCACCGGCTGGTTGTCGGGCAAAGCCTCGAGCGCACCGGCAAGGTCGAGTGGCGCGTCGATGGTCGTCCAGCCGTCGACGCGCCGCGAACGGTGCAGCGCGATGCGCTCACGCATCTCGTCGTCATAGGCTTCGGCTGTGGCGATATAGATCCATGGCGAGGGCAAAGCCGTCACCAGGATTTCGGCGTGCGCGCTCTTGCCGGAGCGCGCACCACCGATGATGAAGGTCAGCTTGCTGCGATCAGGCAAAGCTGTCGCGCAGGCTGGTGGCGGTGCCGGTGAAGCGTCCGCGCACCACGCCGACGGCGGCGCCGAGCACCAGCCAGAACACCAGATTGGTCAGCGTCACCGCCACCACGAACTGATGATGCAGACCCTCCGGGATCGGCGTCTCGAAACTGTCGGGCTGCGGCGCGCCGATGACATGCGGGGCGATAATCAGCAGGACGGCAAGGATCGCAAGCGGCAGCGATTTGCGGAATGCGATCAGGCCTAGCCCCACGGCGGTCGCGACCACGGTCGCCACCCACCAGATCTGGCGCTGCGTGAGATCCGCCGACGGCATGGCCGGCAATTCCGGCGGCAGGCCGAGGCCGGGCGCCAGTGTGAATATGGCAAAGCCGGCCAGGCCCCAGAACACGCCCTGACGCCAATTGCCGATGCCGCCAGCGAATTCCGAGACCGCCACCAGGACCAGCGCGAAGCCGATGCCAGTGACGATATTGGCAAGCACGCTGAAGCCAAAACGCTCGAAACCGTCGGCCGGAGCCCAGCCTTCGTCTTCCGACGCCGGGGCAGCTGCTTCAGCCGGTGCCGGCGCGACAGGGCTCATGGCGTATCCTGCCGGCGCGGCAGTGCTCATGGCGTTGGTGTCTGCTGCTGCCGGTGCGGTGTGGTCGTGATGGTGGCCGCCGCCGGCCTGCTCATAGACTTCAGCCTTGAGGATCAGCGGCACGGTGGCATAGGCCTGCATGCAGGCGAGAACGACGCCGGCCACGAGCCCTGCGATCGCCGCGATGAACACGACGTTGCGAAACAGGTTCATGATGTCAGATCCTCGTCAGTGGCAGGGAAACGCCATCGAATGGCGATAATCGTGGGCGGCATTGTGGACCGCATCGATATGCGAAAAGCCGACAAAGCCAACGACGAAAATGCCGAGCAGCGCGGCAAGCGCAAGCTGCATGAGGCGCGACTGCGAGGAGACGGAGGCGCCGAGGGAGACGGAAGCGGTATTCATATCTTGTCCTTTCACCCTCCACCCGAGGGCATTGAAGTCAGTTTCCTGTCGCCGGCAGGTCTCCTGGCTCGCGGATCAGCGCCCTTCTCCACCTTCCCGAAGAAAAATCTTCAGTGGCTTATGGAGAGGACTACCGCATACAGTTGCGGGGGCAGCCACGGCATTGGGCAACAACTCAGCCCGCACCGTATTCCCTCTTGGCTCCAAAACGGAACCGACGACAGTCTGGACTATAGGCAGAATCGACGCGCCCGGCAAACCAAATTCCGCCGGCGACCATTGCGAATGCGCCATGTCGAGATCAGTTTGCTTGTGCCGCATTTGGCCTATTGGTACCCGGAAGCCCAAAATCGCGACAGATGTCCGCCGGAGTAGAATTATAAAGGCCGGCTAAAGCGACTTCGGCAGATAGCGCCAGGTCATGAAGCCGCAAAACGCCGCCAGCAGGCCGAGCGTGACGAATACCGAGCCCAGCCCGAAGAACGCCAGCACGACGGAATAGACCAGCGGCGGGGTCAACTCGGAAAAATCAAGATAGGTGCGATAGACCGCGGCCATCTGCGCGCGCTCATAGGAGCGCACCGAGCGCATGAAAGCGGTCGAACCCAGCGCATCGAGCGCAATGGTGAAGAAGGCGCCGCAAAGCAGGAAGGCGCCGGTGAGCAGCGGCGCGCTCTCGCCGATCGCACCTGCCGCCAGAAGTGTGGCCGACATGGCGAAATAGGCAAAGGTCATGGTCTTGCGGCCGCCAAAGCGCTTTCCGGCCTTGCCCCAGAAGATGGCCATGAACAGAAGCGCGTTGCCGGCCGAGACCAGCAAGCCACCGGCCAGTTCGCCCTCGCCGGTAATCACCATGAACAGCGGTCCATAGACGAAGAACGTCGTCCAGAAGCAGGAGCGGCCGAAGGCGATCAGCCAGGCGAGCCTCAGTCTCGGCTGCGCGACGAAGCGGCCGATATTGGCGAGCGGATTGACCGGACGCGTCTTGCCCGGTTGGATCGATTGGTTGTCGCTGAGCCGATAGAACCAGAACAGGGCCAGCAAGATCGCGGCGAACACCGCCACCGCGCCATGCGCGGCATAGATGCCGAAATGCGCGTAAAGAAAGATGCCGAGTGTCGGCCCACCGGTCCAGGCGAACATCGACCACGCCATGCGCAGCGATTCGGCCTGCATGAAGTCGGTCTTGCGAATGTGGTCCATGATGTAGAGATTGAGTGTGATCGACAACGCGCTGGCGCCCATGACGCGGCACAGCATGCCGGCCAGTTGTCCGGCAAGCGTGTGGGTGACGAAGAACAGCGATCCGATGGCGAGCAGGCAGGCGCCGGCGGTGTAGACCCAGCGCCGCGCAAAGCGGCGGATCAGCATCGGCATGAACAAGGTCACCGACAGGCCGAGCAGCGCAACGATCGTGTAGAGGATCGAGACGATCTGCTCATTGTGCAGGATCTCGTAGGCCTGGATCGGGATGACGCTCGACACCGTGGCGCGGGCGAAGGACTCGACCGCATAGAGCGAAGCGAAGGTGCGCGCATCCGCGGCCTTGAGGGCCGGGAGCCAGATCGGATGGCGCACATGGATGGACATTGCTTCCCCAAAGCAGAATCACCGGCCAAATCTGCCTTGGCGATTTCGGTGCCAATAAGAGGAAACCGACGCGCGTGCGGTGAAAAACGAAGCTGGTCAAAGGCTTTCCGGCGCTGGCCTAAAGCGTGATCCGAAACGGCCGGCGCGGCGCGGCGCTATGCCGACGGTCCCGGCCTTCTTCTGTCTGGTTGAACCGTGATAGTCCTCGGGCGGGGCTGAATCAGATCGCGAGACCATGACCATCCATACGCCGACCGCACCCGTTCCGGAGTCATCGAAGCGCATCGCCGTCATCGACGTCGTTCGCGGCATCGCGCTGCTGGCCATGGCGAGCTACCACTTCACCTGGGACCTGGAGTTCTTCGGCTACACCGATCCGGGCCTTACCGCCTTCGGCTGGTGGAAGATCTACGCGCGCTGCATCGCCTCGACCTTTCTGTTCCTGGTCGGCGTCAGCCTCTACCTCGCACATGGCAAGCAGATCCGCTGGAACGGCTTCTGGAAGCGGTTCGCCATGATCGCGGGCGCGGCGATAGCCATTTCGGTCGTCACACGCATCGCCACGCCCGATGGCTTTATCTTCTTCGGCATCCTGCACGAGATCGCGCTTGCCAGCCTGCTTGGGCTTGCCTTCCTGCGGCTGCCCGCGCTGCTGACGCTCGTCGTTGCCGCGCTCGTCGTTGCGGCGCCCGTCTACCTGCGCTTCGAGGCCCTGGACCATCCCTGGCTGTGGTGGATCGGCCTGTCGGCAATTAATCCGCGTTCCAACGACTACGTTCCGCTGTTTCCATGGTTCGGCGCGGTGCTGATCGGCATCGGGGTGACGAAACTCGCCTCCGCCTCCGGCATGCGAGCGCGCCTGGCGAGCCTGGTGCCCGGCCGCTGGGCCAGTCCGCTGGTCTTCATCGGCCGCCACAGCCTCGCCTTCTACCTGATCCACCAGCCGCTGCTGATCGGCTGTGTCTGGCTGTTTTCGCAAGTCATGCCGGCCCAGGTCGAAACCCCGCAGGTCCATTTCCTGAAAACCTGCCAGCGCTCGTGCGAGCAGACGCGTGATGCAACCTTCTGTTCGAGCTATTGCGGCTGCATGCTCGATACGCTCGAAGGCGAGGCCTCTCTTGATCGGCTCTACAACAACGACCAGACTGCCGATTGGAGAGCCCATCTGTCCGATCTTGCCGGCATGTGCACCGCCAAGACCGAGGACAAGATGACGGAGGGAGGAACGCAATGACCGACAGCCAGCCGAAGCCCGGAGTGATACCTTGGCCACCGGTGATCTACGCCGCGGCCATCGCTATCAGCGTCATCCTCGGCATGCTCTACCCCTTGCCCTGGATCGACGATCTTCTGGGCGACATCCTGTTCGCGGCCGGCTGGGTGGCGCTGTTCGGCGCCGCGGCGCTCTGGGTCACCGCTATCCGCGCCATGATGCGGGCCAAGACCACACTCAGCCCCACCGCCCTGCCGGACCATCTCGTCACCTCGGGTCCGTTCGGCATCACCCGCAACCCGATCTACCTGGCACTCACCCTGATGCTGATCGGCGTCGCCTTCGTGTCGGGGATAGCCTGGTTCTTCCTGTTTGCCTTCATCGCCGCGTTTGTTACGCAGAAGGTTGCGATCGAGGGCGAGGAAAAGATCCTGGCGGCGAAGTTCGGCAAGAAATACCGCGACTACGCCAAACGGGTGCGACGCTGGATTTGAGGCAGCGTCGCCTGGCTCTGTAATGACAGGCTGCTGGAGCAGCGCAAGCGGATCGCATTCCGATTGGCCGAAGACCGCCCTCACTTCGTCATCCTAGGGCGGAGCAAGGAGCGAAGCGACGCGCGCAGACCCTAGGATCCATGCCGTGACGTTAAGGCGTTGCAACGGTTCAGAATTCTGCCCCGTGGCACTCTACGGTCAAGGTAACGGCATGGATCCTTGGGTCTTCACTCCGCTTCCCGTCGCTACGCCCAAGGATGACGAAATTTGGAACGCCTCGGCGAATCGCCAAGGTAGCTGTGATGGGTCTGTTCACGTATTCACGCCCAGCTCCACCAGCCGCTCGACGCAGGATTCCTCGGCCTGGTCGAGTTCGGCCAGCGTCTCCTCGAGGTCGCGGCGCTTTTGCCGGAGGTCCTCGCGCTTTTCCTCGATGCGCTTGATCATCAGCTTGAGCTGCCCGACCTCGCCTGGCGGCTCCTTGTACATCTGGATGATCTCGCGGATCTCGTTGATCGAGAAGCCGAGCCTTTTGCCGCGCATGATCTGCCGGATGAGATGACGGTCGGAGGGACGAAACAGGCGCGTGCGGCCGCGCCGCACGGGCTGCACCAGTCCCTCGTCCTCGTAGAAACGCAGTGTCCGCGTCGATACGTCGAATTCCCGGGTCAGTTCGGTGATTGAATAATATTCCCGCATTGTCACTCCGTGCCGGAATCCCGGAGGAACGCCATGCGTCGCCCTCTGTTCCGCAACAAACCCTCGCCTCGCCGGAATCGACAAGACACCCCACGCAAGCCTCGCACGGCATTTACGTAAAAGTCAATTGAGCCCGTTCACCTGACGCCGAACCACCAGCTTGCGAGGCCGAGGAAGGCGAAAAAGCCGACGCAGTCGGTGACGGTGGTGACAAAGACCGCCGACGCCACGGCCGGGTCGATCTTGAACCGGTCGAGCAATAGAGGAATCAGGATGCCGGCAAGCGCGGCCGCGAACATGTTGATGATCATGGCGGCTCCTATGATCCCGCCGAGATTGGGATCGCGAAACCACGCGGCGGCGACGATGCCGATCAGAACGGCAAAGACGATGCCATTGATGAAGCCCACACCCACTTCGCGGCGGATGATGCGGGCGGCATTGTAGATGTCGAGATCCTTGGTCGCCAGCGCCCGCACGGTGACGGTCATGGTTTGCGAACCGGCATTGCCGCCCATACCGGCCACGATCGGCATCAGCACGGCGAGCGCCACGATCCGCTCGATCGTGTGGTCGAACAGGCCGATCACCGATGCCGCCAGGAATGCCGTGACAAGGTTGACCAGCAGCCAAGGAACGCGCGAACGCGAGGTCGCAAGCACGGTGTCGGAAAGCTCCTCGTCGCCGACGCCGCCCATGCGCAGGAGATCTTCCTCGGCTTCCTGCTGGATGACGTCGACGACGTCGTCGATGGTCAGCACGCCGACCAACCGCTCGTTCTCGTCGACGACGGCGGCCGAAAGCAGGTCGTACTGCTCGAACTCCCGCGCGGCCTCTTCCTGGTCCATCGTGGCCGGGATGGCGTGGCGCGTCTCGTGCATGACTTCCTCGACCTTGACCGCGCGCTTGGCGCGCAGGATCTGGTCGAGGTCGATAGCCCCTAGCAGCTTGAAGGTCGGATCGATGACGAAGATCTGGCTGAAGCGGTCGGGAAGGTTCTTATCCTCGCGCATGTAGTCGATCGTCTGGCCGATGGTCCAGAACGGCGGCACCGCGACGAACTCCGTCTGCATGCGCCGCCCGGCGGTCTCTTCCGGATAGTCCAGCGAGCGGCGCAGCCTGATGCGTTCGGTGAACGGCAACTGCGACAGGATCTCGTCCTGATCTTCCTTTTCAAGGTCTTCGAGAATGTAGACCGCGTCGTCGGAATCGAGTTCCTGCACCGCCTGCGCGATCTGCGCGTTCGGAAGGTTGTCGACGATCTCCATGCGGATCGCCTCGTCGACTTCGGTCAGCGCGGAAAAGTCGAAATCGGCGCCCAGGAGTTCGACCAGCGCCCGCCTTTGTTCGGGATGCAGCGCCTCGATCAGGTCGCCGAGTTCCGACTGGTGCAGATGGTCGACTTCACGCTTGAGGGTCAGCGTGTCGCGGTCGGCGATCGCAGCCCCGATCTGGGCAAGGAAGGACGAAAGCACCGCACCGTGCTCGCCATAGATGTCGGCGTGGACCTCGTCAGCCGCCTTGGCGGAGGTCGTCTGCTTGTCCTGGTCTTCCACCAGCGCCTCCCGCCATCAGAATCCCGAAAAGGTGCCTGTCAGGTCTAGACCATGATCTTGAAAAGTGGAAACCGGTTTTGGGTCCGACGCTGAAACAAAAAGAGAGATAGGGCACAGCATGATTCGAGTTCGCAACCTGTTGCTCTAAGCCACGGAAATCCTGAATGAAACGGACACTTTCCATTGGCGATGACTTGCGCCGATGTGGTGCTGGCAGTCGAGCCCGGAACCTGTCGAATTCACGAGAACAAGATGGGCTTGGTGTTCAGGCGGCGCGACAGCGCATGTCGCTGGGGAAAGAGCACCCCTATGCAATTGGGTCAGAATTGTCATGATGCAGGTCCACGCATCGGCTGGACCGCCCAGGCCGAAACCCGAACAGCCGGAAACCCTTGAAGATCAGCTCGCAGAAACCGGACAAGGCAATCGAAGAGCGGCGCGTTCGCGTGGTCGTCGCCGAACGCAATCCGCTCGTCATATCGGCCCTGCGCGAAATGCTCGAATGCGACGGGCGTTTCGAACTTCTGGGCTCGGTGCAAAGCGGCAAGCATTTCCTGGAACTGGCAATGGCGGGCGAATTCGACGTCGCCGTCATCGGCTGGAAGCTCTCCGACATGGATGGCGCGGATGTTCTGGCCGAGGTCCAGGGCCGCAAGCTTGATGTGCGCATAACGGTGTTTTCAAACGACCATGACATCGGCATCCTGAAGCAGTGCGTGCGGCTGGGAGCCCAGGGCTACTGCTTTCAGTTCGACGATCCGGCCATCATCTTCGAGACGATGCTGGCCGTCGCGCACGGGCGCATCTGCATCCCCTTTATCGACATCAACAAGGTCAACGACACGCCGCTGGCGCTGCTCACGGTCCGCGAGCGCGAGCTGCTGGCGGTGCTCTCCGACGGCTGGACCAATCTGCAGATCGCGACGCGGACGGGCATTTCCGAGAACACGGTGAAATACCACCTCAAGAATCTCTACGACAAGCTCGACGTCCGCAACCGGGCGATGGCCGTAGCGCTCTATGCGCGCGAGAAGCGTACCCAGAAACAGCCTTTCGGGTAGGCCAAACGGGTAGGCCAGTCCCACCCGCACGCGGCAAGATCTTACCCGCCAAGGTGTGGCTTCCATTCGCCATCGAAACGAAACTCTCCGTCACCGCTTTGCTTGATCAGGAGGAGTTCGCACCATGGCCGGTTTCACCCATCTTTTCATTCCGGGGCCGACCAACATCCCCGAACAGGTCCGGCAGGCGATGAACCTGCCAATGGAGGACATGCGCGCCGCGTCCTTCCCCGATCTCACGCTGCCACTGTTCGAGGACATCAAGCGCGTCTTCAAGAACGAGAACGGCCGCGTCTTCATCTATCCATCCTCGGGCACGGGCGCCTGGGAAGCGGCGATGACCAATGTGCTCAGCCCCGGCGACCGCGTGCTGATGTCGCGCTTCGGCCAGTTCTCGCATCTGTGGGTCGACATGGCCGAGCGCCTCGGCTTCGAAGTCGATGCCATCGACTGCGAATGGGGGACCGGCGTGCCGCTAGAGCTTTACGCGGAGCGGCTGAAGGCTGACAAGGCGCACCGCATCAAGGCCGTCTTCTGCACACAGAACGAGACGGCGACCGGCGTGACCAGCGACGTCGCTGGCTGCCGCGCCGCACTCGATGAGGCAAACCATCCTGCCCTCCTCTTCGTCGACGGCGTGTCGTCGATCGGCTCGATCGACTTCCGTCAGGAGGAATGGGGCGTCGACTGCGCGGTCAGCGGCTCGCAGAAAGGTTTCATGCTGCCCGCCGGTCTCGGCTTCCTGTCGGTGAGCAAAAAGGCGCTTGTCGCTTCGAGAACCGCCACCCACCGGCGCTGCTTCTTCTCCTTCGAGGACATGATCCGCGCCAACGATGCCGGCTATTTCCCCTACACGCCGGCGACGCAGCTGCTGCGCGGCCTGCGTGCCTCGCTCGACCTGATCGAGGACGAAGGGCTCGACGCCATCTTCGCCCGCCACCATCGTCTCGCTGAAGGCGTGCGCAAGGCGGTCGACGCGTGGGGCCTGAAACTCTGCGCCAAGGCGCCGAAATGGCATTCCGATACGGTGAGCGCCATCCTGGTTCCGGAAGGCATCGACAGCGGCGACGTCGTCAAGCGCGCCTACGGCACCTACCAGACGTCGCTCGGCGGCGGCCTCAACAAGGTGTTCGGCAAGGTGTTCCGCATCGGCCATCTCGGCTGGTTGAACGAGGTCATGGTGCTCGCCTCGCTTTCGGCGGCCGAGATGGCGCTGCTCGATTGCGGCGTGCGGCTGGCGCCGGGCTCCGGCGTCGGCGCGGCCATACAGCACTTCCGCGCCTCGGCGCAGATGCCGGTCGCCGAAGCGGCGTGAGAGGGAGCCAACGATGAGCCACACCATCAACCACCTTAAGAAATTGCGGCTGCAGCGCAGCGAACTGGCGGTTCCCGGCTCCAGCCCGGAAATGATCGACAAGGCGGCGAACAGCGCCGCCGACTTCGTCTTCCTCGATATCGAGGACGCGGTCGCCCCGCCCGACAAGGAACGCGCCCGCAAGAACATCATCCAGGCGCTCAACGACATCGACTGGCGCGCCAAGGGCAAGACCGTCTCGGTGCGCATCAACGGTCTGGACACCCATTACATGTACCGCGACGTGGTCGACGTGATGGAACAGGCCGGTGACCGCCTGGACACGATACTGGTGCCGAAGGTCGGCGTACCGGCCGACCTCTATATGGTCGAGGCCATGGTCAACCAGATCGAGATGGCCAAGGGTTTCAAGACCCGCGTCGGTCTCGAAGCGCTGATCGAGACCGCACTCGGCATGGCCAATGTCGAGGCCATTGCCGCGACACCCGGCCGGCTGGAGGCGATGCATTTCGGTGTCGCCGATTATGCGGCAAGCTGCAAGGCGCGTACCGTCAACATCGGCGGCCTCAACCCCGACTATCCCGGCGACCAGTGGCATTTCGCGCTCTCGCGGATGACGGTCGCCTGCCGGGCCTACGGCCTGCGCGCCATTGACGGGCCGTTCGGCGACTTCTCCGATCCGGAGGGTTATGTCGCCGGAGCCAAGCGCGCCGCTGCCCTCGGCATCGAAGGCAAATGGGCGATCCACCCCTCGCAGATCGCGCTCGCCAACGACGTCTTCTCGCCTCCGGAAAAGGAGGTGACGCGCGCCAGGCGCATCCTCGAGGTGCTGAAGGAGGCCGAGGCGCTCGGCAAGGGAGCGGCCGCCCTCGACGGCAAGATGATCGACGCCGCGTCGGAGCGCATGGCGAGGAACGTCCTGGTGGTCAACGAAGCCATCGAACGCGCCGGCCAACCTGCTCGCTGACGAGAGTCGCGCGTCGCCACGGATGAGTTTACGGGAGGATAACAATGGACATCCACGAATATCAGGCCAAGGAACTGCTCGCCCGTCACGGAGTGCATGTGCCGCGCGGCGGGCTGGCCTACAGCCCCGAACAGGCGACCTACCGGGCGCGCGAGATCGGCGGCGGCAAATGGGTGCTGAAGGCGCAGGTTCATTCCGGCGCGCGCGGCAAGGCCGGCGGCATCAAGCTGTGCACGAATGACGAGGAGATCTCGAGCGCCGCCGAAGCGATGCTAGGCCGCAAGCTGGTGACCCAGCAGACCGGTCCGCGCGGCAAGCTGATCTCGCGGCTCTATCTGGAGGAAGCGGTCGACATCGCCCAGGAGCTCTATCTCGGCTTCGTGCTCGACCGCAAGGAAGAACGCGTCATGATCGTGGCCTCGGCCGCCGGTGGCATGGAGATCGAGGACATCTCAGAGAAAAAACCTGATTCCATCATCCGCGCGACTGTCGATCCCGGCGTCGGCATGCAGCGCTTCCAGGCGCGCGAGATCGCCTTCGGGCTCGGGCTGGAGGACAGCCTGATTGGCAAGGCGACCGAGACCATCTTCAGCTGCTACCAGGTGTTCCGCGACTACGACGCCTCGATGCTGGAGATCAATCCGCTGGTGGTGACACGCGACGGCAACCTGGTCGCGCTCGACGCCAAGATGTCGTTCGACGAGAACGCGCTGTTCCGCCGGCCGGAAATCTCCGAACTGCGCGACAAGAGCCAGGAAGACCCGCGCGAGACCTTCGCCAGCGACCGCGGCCTCTCCTATGTCGGCCTCGACGGCAACATCGGCTGCATCATCAATGGCGCCGGCCTCGCGATGGCAACCATGGACATGATCAAGATCGCCGGCGGCGAGCCGGCCAACTTCCTCGACATCGGCGGCGGCGCCTCGCCCGAGCGGGTGGCGAAATCCTTCCGCGCCGTGCTTGGCGACAAGAATGTCGAGACCATCCTCGTCAACATCTTCGCCGGCATCAACCGCTGCGACTGGGTCGCCGAAGGCGTCGTCAAGGCGATCCGTGAGGTTGGCGTGACCGTGCCGCTGGTTGTGCGGCTCTCCGGCACCAAGGCCGAGGAAGGGCGCCGCATCCTGGCCGATTCCGGCGAGGCGGTGATCGTCGCCGACACGCTGGCCGAAGCCGCCGAAAAGGCCGTCGCCGCATGGCGTGCGGCCAACGAGAGAAAAGCAGCCTGAGGGAGGTCGAAACCATGGCAATCCTGCTCAACCGCAGCACGCGCGTTATCGTGCAAGGCTTCACCGGCAAGATCGGCAGTTTCCACGCCGAGGACATGAAGCGCTATGGCACCAAGCTCGTCGGTGGTGTCACCCCCGGCAAGGGCGGCCAGACGCATCTCGGCCTGCCCGTCTTCAACACGGTCAAGGGCGCGGTGCGCGAAACCCGCGCCGAGGCCAGCATCGTCTTCGTGCCGCCGCCCTTCGCCGCTGATTCGATCATGGAGGCGGCGGATGCGGGGATAAAACTCTGCGTCTGCATCACCGACGGCATCCCCTCGCAGGACATGATGCAGGTCAAGCGCTACATGCGCCGCTACCGCTTCGAGGACCGCATGCGGCTGGTCGGCCCGAACTGCGCTGGCATGATCACGCCGGGACAGGCGCTGATGGGCATCATGCCCGGTTCGATCTACCTGCCCGGCCGCATCGGCATTGTCGGCCGCTCGGGAACGCTCGGCTATGAGGCCGCCTCGCAGATGAAGGCGCTCGGCATTGGTGTGTCAACCAGCGTCGGCATCGGCGGCGATCCAATCAACGGCTCGTCCTTCAAGGACATTCTGAGGCTGTTCGAACAGGATGACGAGACCGATGCCGTGGTGATGATCGGCGAGATCGGCGGGCCGCAGGAAGCCGAAGCCGCGATCTGGGCGCGCGACAGCATGCGCAAGCCATTGATCGCCTATATCGCCGGCCTTTCGGCGCCGAAAGGCCGCCGCATGGGCCATGCCGGCGCCATCATTTCGGCCTTCGGCGAGTCGGCGCAGGAGAAGGTCGAAATCCTGAAGGAGGCCGGCGTCGTCATCGTGCCGACACCATCCTCCTTCGGCGAGGTCGTGGCGGATACGCTGGCACGCATGAAGAAGGCTGCTTGATGGCCGACCGGCCGAAGGCCGCATAACGCGAAATGGGAAGTCTGTTTGGGGGTGGCGGAAACGCGGGTCCACGGATCGGCAGGAAACTCCTCAGAACGCTTCGACACCGCGTCCAACGCAAGCGATGCGAAAAAACAGATACTTGGAGCGGTTCGGCGTCTCACGCAGTCACTGAATCGCTCTAAGGGCGCGGCTGCAGCGCAATTGATGGACGGGTCAGGAAACCGGTTTGGAACAGAGCAGACGCATCAGATTTCGTGAGGACGAGCGCAGCCTTTTGTTGCGCCTGCTGTTTCAGGTCGCGAGCGCGCGTGAGCCCGAGAGCGCCGCTGTTCTAAGCGGACGCAAGTCGCTTGTCTCGCTTGCCGCGGAACAGCGTATCCCGGCGCTTCAGGCGAGCGGCGTGTGGTTCCAGTTGCTGACGATTGCCGACGAGTTGCTTGCCATGCGAACGCGTCGCGAACTCGAACAAGGCGCCGGTGTCGACGAAGTGCCCGGGTCGTTCGCCAGCGTGATCGCGCAGATGGCGGCGAACGGCCATTCGGCGGGGGAAGTCCAGGCGGCGCTTGATGAGCTTTGCGTCGGCCCGACCATGACCGCGCACCCGACAGAGGCCAAACGCGTCACGGTTCTGGAAATCCACCGCCGTATCTATCGCAAGCTGACCGAACTCGACCAGCCGCGCTGGGCGCCGGGCGAACGTGACCTGTTGGTCGCCGATCTGGAAAGCGAGATCGAGCTTCTGTGGATGACGGGCGAGCTGCGGCTGGAGCGCCCGACGGTCGAACGCGAAATCGCCTGGGGCCTGCATTTCTTTCGCGAAGTCATCTTCGAGGCGACGCCGCAGCTCTATGGCAAGCTTCAAGGCGCTTTCGAGCGTCACTATCCGGGAGAGCCGATCAGAATCCCTTCTTTCATGCGCTATGCCTCGTGGATCGGCGGCGACCGCGATGGCAATCCAAACGTGACGGCTTTGGTCACCGCCCATGCCGTGGCCGAATACCGCAATACCGCGATAGGCTGGTATCTGACGCAGGTGCAGCGGCTGGTGACGGTGCTCAGCGCCAGCTCGAACGTCATTGAGCTGCCGGCCAACTTCAAGCCGGTGCTGCAAACGGCGCTTGATAAAAGCGGACAGGCGCAAGAGATCGCCACCCGCAATCCTGACGAACCGCTTCGCCAGTTCGCTTCGGCCTTGCTTGCCCGGCTGGAGGCCACGCGAGACGGCGGCACGGCGGCGTACCTCTCGGCGGAGGCGTTTCGTGTCGATCTGAACGGCCTGTCATGCGTTCTCGAAGCAATCGGAGGGCGCGCAGTAGCCAGGCGTTTCGTGCAGCCCCTGCTTTGGCAGGTCGGAAGCTTCGGCTTCCGTACCGTCTCGCTTGACATCCGGCAGAACTCCACGGTCGTCAACCGGGTGCTGGCCGAGCTGTTTGCGCTGACAAATCCCACAGATCCGGTCGCGGCCGGCACACCGCAATGGTCGGCGCGCATTCGCGCCGCCTTAAGTGAGGGCGAACGGCTGGAGATCGACGCAGGCGGGCTTTCGCCGGAAGCAGATGAAATGCTTTCGACATTCTCCGTCATCCGCGAGCAGATCTCCAGCTCGGATGCCGACGCCGTCGGCTCTTTCGTTCTCAGCATGACCCGCTCGGCCGACGATCTGCTCGCGGTCTATCTACTGGCGCAATATTGCGGACTTTCAACCGCGCCTGGTGGCGGCGGCACAATCAGGCTGCGGATCGTGCCATTGTTCGAGACCATCGCCGATCTGCAGGCAGCACCCGTCATCCTGAACGAATTGCTCGGCGTTTCGCTGGTGAGGCGGACGGTGCGGGATTTCGGCGCGCGCCAGGAGATCATGCTTGGCTACTCGGATTCCAACAAGGACGGCGGTTTCCTGGCTTCCAATTGGGAATTGGCAAAGGCGCAAAAGCGCCTCGCTGCCATCGGCCGTAAGCATAGGGTCAGGATCAGCTTCTTTCATGGTCGCGGCGGCTCTGTCAGCCGTGGCGGCGCGCCGACCGGCCGGGCAATCGCGGCACAGCCGGCACGCACCGTCGCCGGAGCCATGCGGGTGACCGAACAGGGCGAGGTCGTATCGTCGAAATTCGCCAATCGCGGCACCGGCCTCAACCAGCTCGAGGTTCTCGCCGCCGGCGTGCTGGCCCATAGCGTCGGATCGCCCGGCGGTGTCGAACCGAAGGAAACGCCGGAGTTCGACGAAGCGCTGGAAGCGCTGGCAGGCATGTCGCAGGCATCCTATGCCAGGTTGATGGCCGAGCCCGGCTTTCTCGATTATTTCAACCAGGCGAGCCCGGTCGCGGAACTGGCACTCCTGAAAATGGGCTCACGACCGGATCGCCGTTTCGGCGCCAGCGGGATTGCCGACCTGCGCGCCATTCCCTGGGTGTTCGCCTGGAGCCAGAACCGTCATCTGTTGACCGGCTGGCATGGCATCGGCAGCGCGCTGAGCGCCTTCGTCACAGTGCGCGGCGAGGCCGGGCGCGATCTTCTGGCCCGCATGTTCGAGCACTCACGCTTCTTCCGCCTGATCGTCGACGAGGCCGAGAAGACGCTTTACCAGTCCGACATGGAGATCGCGCGGCTCTACGCCGGCCTGGTGTCCGACGGCCAAGCGGCTGGGCGAATCTACGCCCGCATCGCCGCCGAATACGAGTTGACGCGACGCCTGATCGGTGACCTCACGGGAGGCGATCTTTCCGCACGCTTTCCGATGTTCAAGCGGCGTTTCGACAATCTGCGGAGGCAGATGGACGACATTCACCGGCTGCAGGTCGAGCTGCTGCGCGAAGTCAGGTCAAATACCGGGACAGCGGATCAAAAGCGGGCGACCGACGCTCTGCTCGTATCGATCAATTGCATCTCGGCTGGCCTCGGGTGGACGGGATAGGCCCGGCTTCTGCCGAGCCACTTCGTCACATTGCATCATCGCCCAGGGCTAATCCGTCCATAGCGCCAGCCTTTCCGCTCCAAAAGGCCCGCATGGGCCATGCCGGCCCTGTCATCTCGGCCTTCGGCGAGTTAGCGCGGGAAAAGCGGCGCAATCCTTAGAACCTGCCGCCGCTTCTGTTTGGCCTGCGGAGACGACGACGGCCGCTTCGAAGACTCGTCCAACAAACACTTGGGGAATTTTGGTGCGGTCGAGAAGACTCGAACTTCCACGGGTTGCCCCACAGCGACCTCAACGCTGCGCGTCTACCAATTCCGCCACGACCGCACGTGGTAGGAGCCGGAACCGACCGGCTCGCGGCGTGTAGCAAATCGTTTCCGGCGAAACAAGTGCGTGGCGAGCAATAATCTCAGGCGATTGGCATAACGGTCCACAGGATTGGGAAACTGGACGTTTGTACCCGATGTCGCCATATGGAGAGCGGACGCATGCCGCCCGGTCGCATGCTTCGGGCTTGACCCGTGGGATGCACAAGCGAAAAACGAAAAGCCATGCCAGAACGCAGCCAGATCGCCACGTCGTTCCTGCCGCTCCCCGGTTCGGCGCCGGTCGAATGGCTGGTCGAGCCTGGCCTCACCGCTTATCCCGATGCGCTGGCTTTCATGGAGGCGCGCGCCGAGGCGATCCGCAGCGGAGCGGCCGGAGAAATGGTCTGGCTGGTCGAACATCCCCCGCTCTACACCGCCGGCACGAGCGCCCGTATCGAGGACCTGATCGATCCCGACCGCTTTCCGGTGTTTTCGGCCGGTCGCGGCGGCGAATATACCTATCATGGGCCCGGCCAGCGAGTTGCCTATGTCATGCTGGACCTGAAGCGGCGTCGAGAAGATGTTCGCGCCTTCGTCGCCGCGCTCGAACAGTGGATCATCGGCACGCTCGCCGCCTTCAACGTGCGCGGCGAACGGCGCGAGGACCGTGTCGGCGTCTGGGTGGTGCGGCCGGATCGCCCTGCCCTGCCGGACGGCTCGCCGGCCGAGGACAAGATCGCCGCGATTGGCATCCGGCTGCGGCGCTGGGTGAGCTTTCACGGCATCGCCATCAATGTTGAGCCGGACCTTTCCCATTTCGGCGGCATCGTGCCATGCGGTGTTCAGGACCATGGCGTCACCAGCCTCGTCGACCTTGGTCTTCCCGTGACAATGGGGGACCTCGATCTGGCGCTGAAATCCGCTTTCGAGGACGTCTTCGGCCCCGCCGCGGCTATGCCTACCGAGGCCGACCGCAAGGCCGGCTGAGCTTCCTGGCTCCGAAACTGCTTGGGGTATATTGAGAGTCAGGTCAGGCCGAGTCGAGAATGGTGGATTTGAGAACCGGAGCGGAGCGTACTTTTGGGTATGTGAGCACCGGAAGCGCAGAAAACCATTCGCAGGCCGGCATCACCTGAATATCCATGCACCTTAGATCAGTTGCGCCGACGCCCACAGGACGCCGCAGCCATGGATGACGAACACCGCCACCAGCGCGCCGGCGATGGCGAAGCGGTCGATCGTGCGGATCGGTTCCAGTTCGTGGCGCGGCTTCACGCCGCTGCCCATGGTCAGCAGGCTGAGGATCGAAAAGACTGCGCCGGCGGCGAGCAGGAAGCCGGATGAGAACCCGGCCTGCCGGCCGAGCATCAAGAAAGCCGAGAGCAGGAAGAACGAAGCCAGCGCCAGCGCGATCGGCCCGGGGCAGATCTGGCGCAGCACCTGGCCGCCATCGAACTTCCACACCGGCACCAGATTGGCGATGTTGAACAGGGCCGCGCAGCCTGCCAGCGCCGCGAGCAGCGCGGCAGCGGCCTTGTGCCCCTCGCCGCCGGCAAACGCGCTGGCAGCAATGACGATCGGCACCAGGAAGGCGGAGAACCCCGCCCCCATCAATGCCACGAAGGCCACTTCGAACCGGCTGTTGTAGGGGCGGCCGCCAATGGCGATGCCGCCGAGCAGCGGGATGAAGATCATCCGCGCCTTGCGGTGTCCCATCAGCCGGAACGCCGCCATGTGGCCGAGCTCGTGCAAGGCCACGACCGACGTCAGGATCGCGGCCAGCGCCAGCCCGCCGAGATGGAGACCGAAGAACGGCCACAGGATCAATGCCGACAGCACCGCAAAGCCGATCTGGCTCAGCGGATGCTCGAACCAGCCGCCTTTGCGATAACGCCCGGTCGTCGCCCAGCGCTGCAGCTTGGAGAGCTCGCGGCGCATGGCGAAGTAACGGAACACCAGGAAGGCGATGCCGCGGTAGCGGTCGGTCCGGCCAAGGGTCACCCTTGTGCCATGACCCTCGGAAACCAGTTCGGTGGTCTCCTGATAATCCTTCCAGAAAGAACTATCGAGCACGGTATCCTCGATGACGCGCATCGAAAACCGGCTGCCCTCGACAACGTCCTCAAACTTTGACCTGCGCTCGATCGGCTTGCCGTCGCGGCCTTCCCACGACAGCATGATGCGGGTCACGCCCTCCCCGTCCAGCGCTTCGGCTGACAGGATCTCACCGGACCAGCCGGCATCGCTGCCAAGCGGCCACAGCGCCTGCCAGAGGCGCTGGCGGTCCATGGCAACCACGCGGCTCACCCTGACCGTGCGCAAACCAAGCGGCATGGTCATCAAGAGAAAGATCAGCCCGAGATTGCTGGCCACGAGAATGGCCGTAACGATCGGCGACACCTGGACGTTGCTCCCTGCCTTCAGGGTACCCTAACGTCGGGGCGGCAAGAAAGGCTTAACGGGCGGAGTGGCCCTGGCCATCGAGGAAACAGCGACGGCACGCCGCCAATTCACATGGCTCCGATCCAGATCGCCATGGAAATGAGGAACGTGCTCATGCAGACAAGCGAGACGACATCCTGAACCAGATCGGTCATAACTCTCTCCTGTTGTTTGTATGTTCGTATTTTGTTCTAATTTTGTTCGAATGTCAACGACCGAGCATAGGGGGATAGGAGGAGAATTTGACACGGTTAGTGAACGGTTAACCGGTCCGGAGGGTCGTTTGACAAGACGGTGCCAGCAGACCGTTCAAGGCTGCCGCGCCGACACGGCGCATGACGACGACGGATGGTTCTGACAATTGCGCCGCGCCAGCAGGCTTCCTGTCTCATTTCAAGACGAAGGGGATGGCATCCGTCTTGCTCCGTAGGTGTTGCCGGTTGATCCCGGTCCTGATCGCGTCCTCTGATCAGGTTGTAGGCTCGCCGGGCTTCGAGGTTGTTGGGGTCTTCGCCCGGCGAGTTTATCGGAATGATGATCACCCTATCCTGAGAGCCACCAATGAGCCTTCAGTGCGATTAAGGCGGAACAGATCGCAATCGCCAACACGACCAGTGCCCCTGTGACACCACCGCGGGAAAGTCGCCATCGGCGGCCTTGTCTCATGCGCTTTCGCCAACGGTCAGCCTGATTGGCACCACCGTATTTTCCCTTGCCTGTCATCCGCTGGCCGCCGCCTGCTTGAGGCGCGCTCAATCGGGATCGGCCTGTCCGATGTCCCAGACGACTTTGGGAGTTCGATGCATTCTTCTCATCAAAGTACCCTCGTCACTGGCAAATCTCTCATGATATTTCGCGTGTGGGGCTATGGGGAGTTTTGTTATGGCTTGGCGGGTTTTTGGAATTTTGGCGATGGGCCTGATCCCGGTCGTTCTCCTTAATAGCATTTCGGACGCAAAAGCCTCCAACGCTGACATAGAGCGCTGTATTCATTCGAAGACACCGAACGACAAGGTTTCCTATTGCTCGATTGCCTTGAGAGGTCGACCTGGCGGAGAGATGACCGATCGCCTTCTTCTTCGAAGGGGCAATGCGCTCATGCAACTCGGAATATTTTCCGAAGCTGTCAAAGATTTCTCGCGCCTCATCGTGGCGAATCCGGCCGTGGCTGGCTATGTCGACAATCGTGTGGCCGCCCTGCGATCCCTCGGCCTTTATCAGGAAGCACTCGCGGACGCCGATCACGCGATAGACTTGGCGCCGCACAAAGCCTTTGTCTATCACAGCCGTGGTCTTGTTTTTGAAGACCTGAAACAGTTTGCTTCTGCTTTGAGCGATCTCGACCGAGCAATTTCCCTCGATCCCAACAATGCAGGGTTCATGGTCGAACGTGCGAGGATCAAGATGGAAGCCGGCCGTGTGAGTGAGGCTGTCGAGGACCTCTCGCGCGCCATTGCCCAAGACCCCGGCAATTTGGCCGCGCTGAAGCAGCGCGGCATGGCGCACCTCGCCCTTGGTGATCTCAACTCCGCGGCAAGCGATCTTCACATCTATATCCGGGCAGTTCCCGATGATCGGGAAGTCGCGGCTGCGATCGCTGGCATTAAGCCCGCCGCAAGTAGGAGGCCTTCAACCCCTTGATGAGAGGCGCGGTGACTTGAGCAATTCCAGGAAAAGTGTGAAACGGTTTTCCATTCGGAATTGCGTCAAAACAAAGAGCTTGAGCAATTCCAGGAAAAGTGGGAAACGGTTTTCCGTCCGGAATTGCGGCAAAGAGTTAGAGCAGTTCACCGTTTCTGTGAAACTGTAAACCGCTCTAACCGGACGGCATGAATGCCTTTGCCATTGAAGTGGCTGTCGCAGCCGATTGCCGCTGCACTATTTGGGCGGCCGGTAGCTGCCAGCCGAGGTGCAAAATTTCCTTCTATCTCCAACTTACGGCGCCGGCTTCGATTGCTCGCGCACGGCAGCACGGCCACCGGTCAGGCCATCTTTGCCATTACCTTGGCCATATCTGCCGTGTCGAACGCCCTCAGAGTCTGAGTTCTGATGTTGCCCAGCGATGCGATCGACAGGGATAGTGCGGTCGCGGCAATGTCGTCGTCGGCTTCGGCAATCGCCACGACATCGTGTTGGCCAAGTGTCCACAACAGGGTGTGAACCTTGACGCCGCTTTTGCTGGCCATCGCCTTGAAGGCCTCGGCACGCTTCTGGGTATCCTTTATGCTCTTGATACCTTGGTCTGTGAAATTCGAGAGCAGCACGTAGTAAGCCATTCGTTCCTCCCACAATGGGGAGCGGGCGGGCGCTCACGGCGCGTCCGCCGTCTCCCAGAGCCTAAGATAACACGAGCTGGGTGTGCGAACCACAGGCGGCCAGACAGGCCATCGCGCACCGTTGCGCAGCCTACAATGGGACAACCTTGCCGTCGGCAAGCGTGACGCGCCTGTCCATGCGCGATGCCAGCTCGTGATTGTGAGTGGCGATCAGTGCCGCGAGGCCCGACTGCCGGACCAGCGCCTCCAGTGCCTCGAAGACATAGGAAGCGGTGACCGGGTCGAGATTGCCGGTCGGCTCGTCAGCCAGCAGCACCAGCGGCGCATTGGCAACCGCACGCGCAATGGCGACACGCTGTTGCTCGCCGCCGGAGAGCTCGGCGGGCCGGTGCGATGCGCGCTTGCCGATCTGCATGTAGTCGAGCAACTGCGCCGCGCGTTCAGCCGCTTCCTTGCGCGGCAGCCCCTTGATCAGCTGCGGCATCATGATGTTTTCCAGCGCGGAAAACTCCGGCAGCAAGTGATGGAACTGGTAGACGAAGCCGACATCGTTGCGGCGGATCGCCGTGCGCTCGTCGTCGGACAGCCGGCCGCAGGCCCGGCCCGACAGAATGACATCGCCGGCATCGGGACGCTCCAGCAGGCCCGCCGTATGCAGCAGCGTCGACTTGCCGGTGCCCGATGGCGCCACCAGCGCCACCATCTCGCCGCGCCGCAGCGAAAAATCGGCGCCGTTCAAAATCGTGAGCTTGCGCGGCCCCTGGACATAATGCCGCTCGACGCTCTTCAGCTCGATAATGGCCTCGGCCATCACTCATACCTCAGGGCTTCGACCGGATCGAGGCGGGCCGCCCGCCATGCCGGAAACACCGTTGCCAGGAAGGACAGGCCGAGCGCCATGATGATGACATAGGTCGTCTCGCGCGGATCCATTTTCGCCGGCAACTGGCTGAGGAAATAGAGCTCCGGATTGAACAGCACCTTGCCGGTCATCCAGGAGAAGAACTGACGGATTGATTCGATATTGAGGCAGATGACGACACCGAGCAGCACGCCGGCAATGGTGCCTGTCACGCCGATCGCGGCCCCCGTCATCAGAAAGATGCGCAGGATGGCGCCGCGCGACGCGCCCATGGTGCGCAGGATGGCGATGTCGTGCCCCTTGTCCTTCACCAGCATGACAAGGCCGGAGATGATGTTGAGCGCCGCCACCAGCACGATCAGCGTCAGGATCATGAACATCACGTTGCGTTCGACCTGAAGCGCGGAAAAGAAGGTCTCGTTGCGCTGGCGCCAGTCGACGAGGTCGATCGGCCGCTGCGCCGCTTCTTCTATCTTCGGCTTCAGCGCGTCGACATCGTCGGGATTGTCGACATAGATCTCGATCGTCTGCGCACGCCCGTCCATGTTGAAATAGAGCTGCGCCTCGGAGAACGGCATGTAGACGATGGAGCTGTCATATTCCGACATGCCGACTTCGAAGATCGCCGCGATCTTGTAGCCCTTCATGCGCGGTGTCGTGCCGAGCGGCGTCACGTCGCCGTCCGGCGAGATGAGCGTGATGGTGTCGCCCAGCGTCAGGCCGAGATTCTCGGCCATGCGCTTGCCGATGGCCACGCCCTCGCCGGCATCGAAATTGGCGAGCGTGCCCTGCTTGATGTTGCTGGCGACGATGGCGATCTTGCCGAGATCCTCGCCGCGAATGCCGCGCACCAGCGCGCCCGTGCCGCCGCCGACATTGCCTTGCGCCAGCACCTGGCCATCGATCAACGGCAGAGCATATTTGACGCCGGCCACGCCGTTGATGCGGCTGGCGACCTGCGCATAGTCCTCGAGCGGAGAATCGAGCGGTTGCACGATCAGGTGACCGTTGACGCCAAGAATGCGCGTCAAAAGCTCGGCGCGGAACCCGTTCATCACGGCCATGACCACGATCAGCGTCGCCACCCCCAGCATGATGCCGAGGAAGGAGATCGAGGCGATGACCGAGATCACCGTCTCCTTGCGCCGCGAACGCAGGTAGCGCCACGCCACCGTGCGTTCGAAGATGGAAAAGGGGCCGGCGCCCGCCGACCTTGCCATGGCCGCGTCGCTCATGCGGCGACACCGAAGCGTTTTTTCGCGTCGGCGACCGGCAGCGTTACGCGCTCGCCGGTTTTGCGATTCTTGATTTCGACCTCGCCGGCGGCCACGCCGCGAGGGCCCACGATCACCTGCCAGGGCAGGCCGATCAGGTCGGCGGTGGCGAACTTGCCGCCCGGCCGCTGGTCGGTGTCGTCGTAGAGCACATCCTTGCCTGCAGCGGTGAAGGCGGCATTGAGCTCGTCGCAGACGCGGTCGCAGTCGGCGTCGCCGACCTTCATGTTGATCAAGCCGATGTCGAAGGGGGCCACCGCCTCCGGCCAGATGATGCCGTTCTCGTCATGGCTGGCCTCGATGATTGCCGCGACCAGCCGCGACGGGCCGATGCCGTAGGAGCCGCCGGAGGCGAAATGATCCTTGCCATCGGGGCCGGTCACCTTGGCGCCCATCGGTTTCGAATATTTCTCGCCGAAATGGAAGATGTGGCCAACCTCGATGCCGCGTGCCGAAACCTTGTCGCTGTCGGGGACCTTTTCCCAGGCCGCCTCGTCATGCATTTCGTCGGTGGCGGCGTAAGGCGTCGTCCACGTCCTGACGATGTCAGCGATCTCGCCGTCATTGGCGAAGTCGGTGTTCGCGCCGGGCACGGCAAGCGAAAGATAGTCGCGATGGCAGAAAACCTGGCTCTCGCCGGTGTCGGCCAGGATGATGAATTCATGGCTAAGATCGCCACCGATCGGCCCGGTGTCGGCGCGCATCGGGATCGCCTGCAAGCCCATGCGCGTAAAGGTCCTGAGATAGGAGACGAACATCCTGTTATAGGCGGCTCTCGCGCCCTCGAAGTCGAGATCGAAGGAGTAGGCGTCCTTCATCAGGAACTCGCGCGAGCGCATGACGCCGAAGCGCGGCCGCACCTCGTCGCGGAACTTCCACTGGATGTGGTAGAGGTTGAGCGGCAAATCCTTGTAGGACTTCACATAGGCGCGGAAAATCTCGGTGACCATTTCCTCATTGGTCGGACCGTAGAGCATGTCGCGGTCCTGGCGGTCCTTGATGCGCAGCATCTCCTTGCCATAGTCGTTGTAGCGGCCGCTTTCGCGCCACAGATCGGCCGACTGGATGGTCGGCATCAGGATTTCCAGCGCGCCGGCGCGGTTCTGCTCCTCGCGGATAATCTGGCAGACCTTGTCCAGCACCCGCTTGCCAAGTGGCAGCCAAGAGAAACTGCCCTGCCCCTGCTGGCGGATCATGCCGGCACGCAGCATCAACCGGTGCGAGACGATCTCGGCCTCGCGCGGATTTTCTTTGAGGATAGGCAGGAAATAGCGCGACAAACGCATGGACTGGTCCGTGAATGAGAACGGCCACGCCAGAATCGGCGCGACGCAGGCTTGCTTGCCCCGGCTTCATAGCCATTTCATGACGGATTGGAAACCCGGCCACACCGGCACAATGCCGCGTTTCAGCCCGGAATCCTTCGGTTTCCGATCAGGCCGCGCCGGCAATGAAGCGCACCGATCGTCTTTGGGCTTGGCCTTCAATTCTTTGCGCGCGTCAATTCAGGACATGCCGTAAAGGCTGCGCCACGCCTTGCTGGTCGTTTCGAAAGCAAACCATGCCATACTATTGTGCAGTGCAGCACGAGAATGCCTGTTTCGAGGCAAAATTCTTCGTGACTTTTTCATTCGGCTTAGGCTAGTGTGCCGCGATAACCGAGAGGGCGGAGAAAAATCTGCTCTCCTACGCGGTCAAAGTCTTGGGAGGATGCGATCTAGGCGCGGTTACTCGCTGCCGCCGGAAACCGGAAACAGATCGGACGCGTTTAATTGCAAGGCCTTGTGCCTTGCATTTTTTTTGTGCAATCATCTGGTTAGCGCGGTGAGTTGCCAGGTCACATGACCTTGCGTCAGCAGGTGTATGGCCGCGAAAACGCGGCAGCATCGCGGGCCGCATCCTCGCGATCTCGATGCAGCCGCAGCGCCCTTGCAGGGCGATCTACTTCGCTGGAGTCTGGCCGAAATCCGGCACGATGTGCGGGATGTCGTTGAGGCTGTATCCCAGCCCGTGCGTCAAGCCATAGAAGATGCCCATGAGGATGGCCGTGGCGATGGTAGTGCGGATCACGGCGCGCAGCATGTGCGGCCCGCGCGGCGCGCTTGGAACAGTGCCCAGCGTCACGTCGTGATCATCATCCTGCGTCCGGACACTGAACGGCAGCACGGCAAACAGCACCACCCACCAGGTCGCGAAAAACAGGGCGGTGAACGAAACCCAGCTCATGATTGCTCCAGTTCGATCAGCGTGCCGAAGAAATCCTTCGGATGCAGGAACAGCACCGGCTTGCCATGGGCGCCGGTCTTCGGGTTGCCATCGCCCAGCACGCGGGCGCCGGCGGCCTTGAGTTGGTCACGCGCGGCCTGGATGTCGTCGACCTCGTAGCAGAGATGATGCATGCCGCCGGACGGGTTCTTCGCGAGAAACGCCGCGATCGGCGAGCCCTCGCCCAAAGGCTCCAGCAGTTCGATCTTGGTGTTGCCGACATTGACGAACACCACGGTGACGCCGTGCTCCGGCAAAGCCTGCGGCTCCGTCACTTCGGCGCCGAGCGTGTTGCGGTAGGCGGCGGCGGCGGCGGCCAGATCCGGCACCGCGAGCGCGACATGGTTGAGACGTCCGAGCATTGGCTTTCTCTCGAGGCAATAGGGCAGTACGGAAGACAGTCTACGAGGAGGCATCCGATCTACTTTCGGCTTCCACCCTACTGCCTTATTCCCCTACTCCCCTACTCCCCTACTCCCTTATTCGTCACCTGGTGACGAACACCGTCACCAGCGGCTTCTTGCCCCAGGCTTCGTTGGCCGCGCCACGCACCGCGCGCCGCACCGCCTCTTGCACGAGGTCGAGGTCCTTTCGACGCTGACGGGGGATCGAATCCACCGCGCCGACGGCCGCATCGATCATCAGGTCTTCCAGCGTTTCGCCGCTGGCATCGGCCTCGGCGACGCCGATGGCGACAAGGTCTGGGTCGCCGGCCAGCTCATATTTCTCGTCGAGCACGACATTGACCGCGACATGGCCGGCAAAGGACAGTTTGCGCCGGTCGCGGATGCCCATTGCCTGGTCGGTGCCGATCAGATTGCCGTCCTTGTAGATACGGCCGAACGGCACCTGGTCGACAATGGTCGCGGGTCCAGGAGCGAGCCTCAGCATGTCGCCGTCGCGCACCTGCGCCACCTGGCCGATACCGGAGGTCGACATCAGCGAGCCCTGCGCCACCAGGTGCGCCGCCTCGCCATGCACGGGGACGCCGATCTGCGGGCGCACCCACTCGTACATCTTGCGCAATTCGCTGCGGCGGGGATGGCCGGAGACATGCACCAGCGCGTCGCCGTCCTCGATGATCTTGATGCCAAGATCGATGAGGCGGTTCTTGATCTCGAGGATCGCCTTCTCGTTGCCGGGAATGGTACGCGACGAAAACACCACCGTGTCGCCCGCCGTCAGCGACACCGATTTCATCTCGTCACGCGACAGTTTTGCAAGCGCTGCCAGCGGTTCGCCCTGGCTGCCGGTGCAGATGATCACCAGGTTTTCGCGCGGGATGAAGCCGAAATCCTCCTCGGCGATGAACTCCGGCAGGCCGTCCATGTAGCCGAGCTCGTCGGCCACGTCGATGACGCGCTTCAGAGAGCGCCCGAGCACGAGACACTGGCGGCCGGCATCGCGTGCCGCCCTGGCGATGGAAACGATACGGCCGACATTGGAGGAAAACGTCGTGACGGCGACGCGGCCCTTGGCGGCCTGGATGACGCCCTTGAGGCCCTCGCCGACTGCGACTTCCGAAGGCGAATCGCCTTCCCGCAGCGCATTGGTCGAATCGCAGATCAGCGCCAGCACGCCCTTGTCGCCATAGGCGCGAAAGCGCGCCTCGTCGGTCTTGGGACCGATGGTCGGCTCCGGGTCGATCTTCCAGTCGCCGGTGTGGATGACGGTGCCCGCCGGCGACGTGATCGCCAGCGACATCGGCTCGGGAATGGAGTGCGCGACCGGAATGGCTTCGATCTCGAAGGGGCCGACGGTGAATTTCTCGCCGGCGCGGTAGATCGTCAGCGGGATCTTCGGCGCGCCCTGCTCGCCTTGCCGCTTGGCTTCCAGCAACCCGGCGCTGAACGGCGTCATCCATACCGGCGCCTTCAGCCTCGGCCAGATGTCGAGCAGCGCACCATAGTGATCCTCATGCGCGTGGGTGATGACGATGCCGCGCAGATTGGCGAGGTTCTCCTCGATGAAGCGCGTGTCGGGCAGGATCAGGTCGACGCCCGGATGCGCGGCGTCCGGAAAGGTAACGCCGACATCGATGACAATCCATTCGCGCGCGCTCGGCGGGCCGTAGCCGTAGAGGGCGAAGTTCATGCCGATCTCGCCAACGCCGCCGAGCGGCACGAAGACGAGTTCGGCGTTTTCCGCTTTCGCCATGATTTTTCCCTTCCAAGCCCATTATACCCGGGCGGATGCAACCGCGCCGAAATGCACATCGCCGGCGGCGATCGTCACAACAGTCCCCTCATCGTCGCGGATCACGAAACGGCAGTCCTCGTCAATGGTCTCGAACACGCCACGCACCACATTACCGTCAATTCTGACAGCAACCTCACCGCCAAGTCCCGCTGCGCGTGTCAGCCAACGCCGCCTGACGGCGGCAAGGCCGCGCGCTTCATCCCACAGTCGTGCATTCTCGCTCCACGCATCCGACAGCGCCAGGAACAGTGTTTCCGCGTCGCAAGCCGCACCAAGCGCGTGCAGCGATGTCGCCGGATAAGGCACGTCCTCGGGGTGCGCCACGACATTGACGCCGATGCCGACCGCGACCGCGAAGCGGCCGCCGTCCAGAACCGCCGATTCCAGCAGGATGCCGGCGAGCTTGACGCCGGAGGCAAGCACGTCGTTTGGCCATTTCAACTCGAAACGGTTTTGTCCCTGGCTCGCACCATCGAGCCCGATGGCGATGCGGCCCTTGGGCACCACCGCGTCGAGCGCATCGGCAAGCGAGAGGCCGGCAACGAAACCCAGCGTCGCGGCAAGGCGGAGCTCACCACCGGTGATGACGAGCAAGGTCGCCGCCAGATTGCCTTCGGGCGACACCCAGGCGCGGCCGCGCCTGCCGCGCCCGCTTTCCTGCTTCCTGGAAACCACCCATAGCTTGCCCGGGTCGCCTGCCCGGGCGTGGTCCAGCGCCACCGTATTGGTGGAGCCGACGCTGTCATGCGCTTCGAGCCGGAACCCTTCCGAGACTGAGGTTGGAGCCAGCCGAAATGCCATACTAGTGGTCCGATTCTAACATTCGCATCCCGTTCCAGCAGCGCAGTGAGCGAATGTCAGAATCAAAGGACCACCAGCCAAATATGAGTTTCCAGTGGAGTTTTCAAATTTGACATTCGCGCACCACTTGGTGCGTCCCGAGAGGCGAATGTCAAACTTACTCACCAGCTAGAAGAAGGTCTTGGCGGCGGCTTCGGCATAGGTGCCGATCGGTCCGCCGATCAGCACATAAAACAGCACGAAGGCGCCGGAGACGCCGAGCACGAGGCGCAACTCGCTGGCCATCGGCACGAAACCGCCAACCGGCTCATCGAACCACATGATCTTGATGATGCGCAGATAATAGTAGGCGCCCACCACCGAGGCCAGAACGCCGATGATGGCCAGCGCGTAGAGGCCGGCATTGATGGCGGCGAGGAAGACATACCACTTCCCCCAGAAGCCCGCGAGCGGCGGAATGCCGGCCAGCGAGAACATCAGGATGGTGAGGATCGTCGCCATGATCGGATTGGTCGAGGCGAGGCCCGCCAGGTCGCTGATCTGCTCCACATTGCCTTCCTTGCGCCGCATGGCAAGGATGAAGGCGAAGGTGCCGAGCGTCATCACCAGGTAGATCAGCATGTAGATGGCGACGCCGCGCACGCCGGCCTGGCTGTTGGCGGCAAGGCCGACCAGCGCGTAGCCCATATGGCCGATCGAGGAATAGGCCATCAGCCGCTTGATGTTGGTTTGGCCAATAGCGGCAAAGGCACCGAGCGCCATCGAGGCGATCGAGATGAAGACGATGATCTGCTGCCAGTCGGATGCGATCGGCTTGAATGCGCCCATGGTGACGCGCACGATCAGCGCCATCGCCGCCATCTTCGGGGCGGCCGCCAGGAAGGCGGTCACCGGTGTCGGTGCGCCCTCATAGACGTCGGGCGTCCACATGTGGAACGGCACCGCCGAGATCTTGAAGGCAAGGCCGGCCAGCACGAAGACCAGGCCCAAAACGAGGCCAAGCTGACGCCCGCCGCCGCCGAGTGCGGTGGCGATCTCGTGGAAGCCGGTATTGCCGGTGTAGCCGTAGACCAGGCTGATACCATAGAGCAGCATGCCGGACGACAGCGCGCCAAGGACGAAATACTTCAGGCCGGCCTCGGTCGAACGCAGATTGTCGCGGTTGATCGCCGCCAGCACGTAGATCGCCAGCGACTGCAGTTCGAGGCCGAGATAGAGCCCGATCATGCCGTTGGCCGAGATCATCAGCATCATGCCGAGCGTGCACAGCAGGATCAGCACCGGATATTCGAACTTGTCGAAACGTTCCGCCTTGGCAAAGCGCATCGACATGATCAGCGTCACCGCCGAGCCGACCAGGGCCAGCACCTTCATGAAACGGGCGAAGGAATCCTGGACGAAGGCGTTGCCATAGGCATTGCCCTGCCCGGTCGAAAAGATCAGCCAGGCGCCTGATATGACCAGTACGGCGACACCAAGGCCAGTCACCGTATTGGCGGTGTTGGAACGGGAATAGGCTCCGACCATCAGCAGCGCGAGCGCACCGATGGCAAGGATCAGCTCGGGCGTCGAGAGCGACAGGCTGGAGAGAAGGTCCGGCGTCATGGTTCGCAAAACCCTTGGGTTAATTCGCCGCCGCGGTCTGCGCGGCGCCGATGGATGCGGTGACATTGGTGACGAGCGACTTGACCGATTGGGCCGTCGCGTCGAAGACGGGAGCGGGATAGACGCCAAAGAAGATGACCAGCACGACAAGCGGGTAGATTATTGCCTTCTCGCGCGGCGACAGATCGAGCAGCCCCTTCAGGCTATCCTTGGTCAGCGCGCCGAAGATCACCCGGCGGTAGAGCCAGAGTGCATAGGCGGCCGACAGGATGACGCCGGTGGCGGCGAAGAAGGCCACCCAGGTGTTGACGCGGAACACGCCAAGCATGGTCAGGAACTCGCCGACGAAGCCGCTGGTGCCGGGCAGCCCCACATTGGCCATGGTAAAGACCATGAACACAGTGGCGTATTTCGGCATGTTGTTGACCAGTCCACCATAGGCGGCGATCTCACGCGTGTGCATGCGGTCGTAGATGACGCCGACGCACAGGAACAGGGCGCCGGAGACGAGGCCGTGGCTGAGCATCTGGAAGATCGCGCCCTGCACGCCTTCCTGGTTCATGGCGAAGATGCCCATGGTGACGAAGCCCATATGGGCGACGGAGGAATAGGCGATCAGTTTCTTCATGTCCTCCTGCATCAACGCCACCAGCGAGGTGTAGATGATGGCAACGACGGACAGGGTGAACACCAGCGGCGCGAACATTTCCGACGCCAACGGGAACATCGGCAGCGAGAAACGCAGGAAGCCGTAGCCGCCCATCTTCAAGAGGATGGCGGCCAGGATCACCGAGCCGGCCGTCGGCGCCTCGACGTGCGCGTCCGGCAACCAGGTGTGCACCGGCCACATCGGCATCTTCACCGCGAAGGAAGCGAAGAAGGCGAGCCACAGCCATGTCTGCATATTGGCCGGGAAACTATGCGTCAGAAGCGTCGGAATGTCGGTCGTGCCGGACTGGTAGAACATCGCCATGATGGCGAGCAGCATCAGCACGGAGCCGGCGAGCGTATAGAGGAAGAACTTGAACGAGGCATAGACGCGCCGCTTGCCGCCCCACACGCCGATGATGATGAACATCGGGATCAGGCCGGCTTCGAAGAAGACGTAGAACAGCACGATATCCAGCGCGCAGAACACGCCGATCATCAGCGTCTCCAGCAGCAGGAAGGCGATCATGTAGGCCTTGACGCGCTTCTCGATCGCGTCCCACGACGCCAGGATGCAGAGCGGCATCAGGAAGGTCGTCAGGATGACGAACAGCATGGAAATGCCGTCGACGCCCATATGGTAGGAGATTCCGGAGTCGAGCCAGGCCGCCTTCTCGACGAACTGGAAGCCGGCTTGCGAATTGTCGAAGCCCGTCCAGATGAACAGCGAGACGATGAACGTGAACGCCGTGGTCAACAGCGCGATGGCGCGGATGTTGCGGCGTGCGTTTTCGCTGTCATCGTTGATGAACAGGATCAGCAGAACACCAACCAGCGGCAGGAAGGTGACCAGCGAGAGGATTGGCCAGGCGGTCATCAGAGCATCATCCAGGTGACGAGTGCGGCAACGCCGATCAGCATGGCGAAGGCATAGTGGTAGAGATAGCCGGTCTGCAGCTTGACCACGCGGTTGGTGACATCGACGACCCGCGCCGAAATGCCGTCCGGACCAAGGCCGTCAATGACGGTGCCGTCGCCGGTCTTCCACAGGAAATGGCCAAGACGCTTGGCGGGCCGCACGAATAGGAAGTCGTAGAGTTCGTCGAAATACCACTTGTTGAGCAGGAAGGCGTAAAGCAAGCGATGGTTGGCGGCGACGCTCGGGGGCAATTCCGGCGAGCGGATGTAAAACTTCCACGCCACCGCCAGGCCGATCAGCATGGCGATGAAGGGCGACAGTTCGACCCAGAGCGGCAATTCGTGGATCTCATGCAGGATGTGGTTGTCCGGGAGCGTGAACAGCGAGGCCTTCCAGAATTCGGCATAGCCCTCGCCGATGAAGGCGCCGTGGAAGATGATGCCGGCAAACAGCGCCCCGGCCGCCAGCACGTAAAGCGGCCCGAGCATGACTGGCGGCGATTCATGGACGTGGTGCATCACCTCATGGCTCGCCCGCGCCTGGCCGTGGAAGGTCATGAAGATCAGCCGCCAGGAGTAGAAAGAAGTGAAGCAGGCGGCGATGACTAAGAGCACGAAGGCAAGGCCCGCAACCGAATTATGGCCGGCGAAGGACGCTTCGACGATTGCGTCCTTGGAGAAGAAGCCGGCGGTACCGATGACGGTCACCGGAATGCCGACACCGGTCAGCGCCAGCGTGCCGATCACCATCATCCAGTAGGTGGTCGGGATCAGCTTTCTCAGGCCGCCCATCTTGCGCATGTCCTGTTCGTCGGAAACGGCATGGATGACCGAGCCCGAACCGAGGAACAGCAAAGCCTTGAAGAAGGCATGCGTGAACAGATGGAAGATCGCAGCCCCATAGGCGCCGACGCCCAGCGCCACGAACATGTAGCCGAGCTGCGAGCAGGTCGAATAGGCGATGACGCGCTTGATATCGTTTTGCACCAGACCGACGGTCGCCGCGAAGAAGGCAGTGAAGGCGCCGATGAAGGTCACCACCGTCAGTGCCGAATGCGACAGTTCGAACAGCGGCGAAAGCCGTGCCAGCATGAACACGCCGGCCGTCACCATGGTGGCGGCATGGATAAGCGCGGAGACTGGCGTCGGGCCTTCCATGGCGTCCGGCAGCCAGGTGTGAAGCGGCACCTGCGCCGACTTGCCCATGGCACCCATGAAGAGCAGCAAGCAGACGACGGTCATCGCCGTCTGCTTGTCCAGCGCATGGCCAAGGAAGGTCAGCACGGCGGCGCCCTGCGGCGCGCCTTCAGCCGGAATGAATGTTGCCGCATTGGCGAAGATGGTGCCGAGATTGACCGAGCCGAACAGCACGAACACGCCGAAGATGCCGAGCGCGAAGCCGAAATCGCCGATGCGGTTGACGACGAAGGCCTTGATGGCCGCGGCATTGGCCGAGGGCTTCTTGTACCAGAAGCCGATCAGCAGATAGGACGCGAGGCCCACCCCTTCCCAGCCGAAGAACATCTGCACGAGGTTGTCGGCCGTCACGAGCATCAGCATGGCGAAGGTGAACAGCGACAGATAGGCGAAGAAGCGCGGCCTGTCCGGATCGTGATGCATGTAGCCGATCGAATAGATGTGAACCAGCGCCGAGACGGTGTTGACCACCACCAGCATCACCACGGTGAGCGTGTCGATCCGGAGAGCCCAGGAAGCCTCCAGCCCGCCGGACTGGATCCAGCGCAGCACCGGCACGGTGAACACCTCGCCATGGCCGAAGCCGACGGTGAAGAAGGCGACCCACGACAGGACAGCTGATATCACCAGGAAGCCCGAGGTGATGTATTCCGATGCCTTGGCGCCGAGCGAATTGCCGAACAGGCCGACGATCAGGAAGCCGAGCAGCGGAAGGAAGACGATCGCTTGATACATGATAGCCCGTCAACCCTTCATCATGTTCACGTCTTCGACCGCGATCGAGCCGCGGTTGCGGAAGAAGACGACGAGAATGGCTAGTCCGATCGCAGCCTCGGCCGCCGCGACCGTCAGCACGAACAGCGCGAACACCTGGCCGACCAGATCGCCAAGTGCGGCCGAAAAGGCGACGAAATTGATGTTGACCGCAAGCAGGATCAGCTCGACCGACATCAGGATAACGATGACGTTCTTGCGGTTCAGGAAGATGCCGAACACGCCGAGCGTGAACAGGATCGCCGATACGGTCAGATAATGTGCGATGCCGACGACCATCTCAGACTCCTTCGCCCGACTTGACCTTGCGGATTTCCATCCCGGTCGCCGCGGTGCGGGCGACCTGGGCTGCGATCGACTGCCGCTTGACCCCTTCCTTGTGGCGCAGCGTCAGCACGATCGCGCCGATCATGGCGACCAGCAGGATGAGGCCCGAAACCTGGAAGTAGTAGAGGTAGTCGGTGTAGAGGATGTCGCCCAAAGCTGCCGTGTTGGAGCGGGCGGCGAGATCCGGAATGGGCTTCGAGACCGCCGTGGCGAGCTGCGGCGCGAATGTATAGCCGCCCAGCACCACAATCAGTTCCGCCGCCAGGATCAGCCCGACCAGCGCACCGATCGGTGCGTATTGCAGGGCGCCTTCCTTCATCTCGGCGAAGTCGACGTCAAGCATCATGACGACGAACAGGAACAGCACCATGACCGCGCCGACATAGACGACGAGCAGGATCATGGCCAGGAATTCGGCGCCGGTCAGCATGAAGAGGCCGGCGGCGTTGAAGAAGGTCAGGATCAGGAACAGCACCGAATGCACGGGGTTGCGCGACGAAATGACCATGAACGCCGACGCCACCGCGACAAAGGCGAAGAGGTAGAAGAAGGCCGCCTCTAGTCCACTCAGCATGGGGTTCCCCCGGGGTTCCTAATTCCGACTCCGTCCCGACTCCGGTCCGAATTCGCGTGTTCCTTAGACGGGCGACGTTGCGCCGTCCACTTTCTTGTTCCTTCTCCCCGTTTACGGGGAGAAGGTGGCCCGAAGGGCCAGATGAGGGGCAGCGCAAAGATTGGCGACCTTGGCGCCGCCCCTCATCTGCCTGCCGGCATCTTCTCCCCGTAAACGGGGAGAAGGACGCCAATCACCGATAGGGCGCGTCCAGCGAGATGTTGCGCGCCAGTTCGCGCTCCCACCGGTCGCCATTCGCCAACAGCCTGTCCTTGTCGTAGTAGAGCTCTTCGCGCGTTTCCGTCGCGAATTCGAAATTCGGCCCCTCGACAATGGCGTCGACCGGGCAGGCTTCCTGGCAGAAGCCGCAATAGATGCACTTCACCATGTCGATGTCGTAGCGCACCGTGCGGCGCGTGCCGTCGTTGCGGCGCGGACCGGCCTCGATGGTGATGGCCTGCGCCGGGCAGATCGCCTCGCACAATTTACAGGCGATGCAGCGTTCCTCGCCGTTGGGATAGCGGCGCAGCGCATGCTCGCCACGAAAACGCGGGCTCACCGGCCCCTTCTCGTGCGGATAGTTGATCGTCTCCTTCGGCGCGAAGAACTGGCGCATCGACAGGAAGAAGGCGCTGACGAAATCCTGCAGCAGCAGCGATTTGGCGGCCTGAGCTAGCGCGTTCATTGGCCGCTCCCATACACGTTTATTGCAATGAAATAGCCCGCACATCCAAATAGGATGGGCGTCACGACACGAAACACAAATGTTATCGGCTTTACAGCGTCCGCACTTAGT
Organism: Mesorhizobium sp. B2-4-12; assembly: GCF_006441575.1. NCBI lineage: Bacteria > Pseudomonadati > Pseudomonadota > Alphaproteobacteria > Hyphomicrobiales > Phyllobacteriaceae > Mesorhizobium > Mesorhizobium sp. B2-4-12. The sequence continues at coordinate 43,377 of NZ_VFVC01000023.1, read as the reverse complement.
TGCTTCAAAATACGAGGCAGCAGAACCAGATATTCGAACAACGCGATAAGAAGGCCGACAATTGCTCCCAAAAAGCCGACAGACAAATTACTCATCACGCAAACCCCGCGATCTTGAGGAAGGCGGCGGTGGCGACCACCATGAACAGCGAGATCGGCAGGAACACCTTCCAGCCAAGCCGCATCAACTGGTCATAGCGGTAGCGCGGCACGAAGGCCTTCACCATGGAGAACATGAAGAACATGAAGCAGATCTTCAGCACGAACCAGATCACGCCGGGCACCCAGGTGAAGGGCGCGAAGTTGAACGGCGGCAGCCAGCCGCCGAGGAACAGGATGGTGGCCAGCGCGCACATCAGCACGACGGCGACATATTCGCCGAGGAAGAACAGCAGGAACGGCGTCGACGAATATTCGACCATATGGCCGGCGACCAGTTCCGACTCGGCTTCCACCAGGTCGAAGGGCGGGCGGTTGGTCTCGGCCAACGCCGAGATGAAGAAGATGACGAACATCGGCAGCAGCGACAGCCAGTGCCAGTCGAGGAAGGTGTTGGGCAGGCCGAGCTTGGTGCCCAGCCCATCCTGTTGCGACATCACGATGTCGGACAGGTTGAGCGAGCCGACGCACAGCAGCACGGTGACGATGACGAAGCCGATCGAGACTTCGTAGGACACCATCTGCGCTGCCGAACGCAGCGCGCCGAGGAAAGGATATTTCGAGTTCGACGCCCAGCCGCCCATGATCACGCCATAGACCTCGAGCGAGGAGATGGCGAAAACATAGAGGATGCCGACATTGATGTTGGCGATCGCCCAGCCCTCATTGACCGGAATGACCGCCCAGGCCGAGATCGCCAGCACGGCAGAAACCAACGGCGCGAGGAGAAAAACGCCCTTGTTGGCGCCGGACGGGATCACCGGTTCCTTGAAAACGAACTTCAATAGGTCGGCGAAGGCCTGCAGCGTGCCCCACGGGCCGACGACGTTCGGGCCGCGACGCAGCTGCACCGCCGCCCAGATCTTGCGGTCGGCATAGAGCAGGTAGGCGACGCCGATCAGAAGCACGACGATGAGGAGCACCGACTCGGCCAGAATCCAGAGCGCCGGCGCCACATAGAGGAAGAAGAAAGTGTCCATGCTTATTCCGCCGCCTGCTTGAAGCCGCTCTTGGCCAGCGCCGAGCATTCCGCCATTACGGCAGACGCCCGCGCGATCGGGTTGGTCAGGTAGAAATCCTTGACCGGCGAGGTGAACGTACCCTTGTTCAGCCGGCCGCCGAGCTTCGCCACCTTGGCGATGTCCTCGGCATTGCCGGCCGCGACCTGATCGATGCGGGCAAGATGCGGGTACTCACCGTAGAGCTTGTGGCGCAGTTGCGGCAGCGAATCGAACGGCAGCTTCTTGCCCAGCACATCCGACAGCGCCCGCAAAATGGCCCAGTCCTCGCGGGCATCGCCCGGCGCGAAGCCGGCGCGGTTGGTCTGCTGCACGCGCCCTTCGGTGTTGACGTAGGTGCCGGACTTTTCCGTGTAGGCAGCCGCCGGCAGGATGACATTGGCCCGGTGCGCGCCGGCGTCGCCATGGGTGCCGATATAGACGACGAAGGCGCCGCCGGTCTTGCCCATGTCGATCTCGTCGGCACCGAGCAGGAACAGCACGTCCGTTTCACCCAGCATGCCGGCGACGTTCTTGCCGCCCTCGCCCGGCACGAAGCCGAGATCGAGGCCGCCGACACGTCCGGCCGCGTTGTGCAGAACGGCAAAGCCGTTCCAGTCGGCGCGGGCGGCGTTGACGGCAGCGGCAAGCCTTGCCGCCTGGCCGAGCACGGCCGCGCCATCGGCGCGCGCCAGCGCGCCCTGGCCGACGATGATCAGCGGATGCGTCGCCTTCTTCAGCGTCTGGAAGAACTTGCCATTGCCCTCGGCCAAATCCTTCAGCGAGTCCGGCCCGGCGCCCAGCAGTTCGTAGTCATAGCGCGTGTCGCCGATCTCGCCGATGACGCCGACCGGCAGATCGCCGATCCGCCAGCGCTTGCGGATGCGGGCGTTGAGCACCGAGGCTTCGAAGCGCGGATTGGCGCCAATGATCAGCACCGCATCGGCCTGCTCGATACCCTCGATGGTCGGGTTGAAGATGTAGCTGGCGCGTCCCAGCGCCGGATCGAGCGCGGCACCGTCCTGACGGCAGTCGACATTCTTCGAACCGAGCGAGGCCATCAAGAGCTTCAGCGCGTAGATTTCCTCGACCGCGGCGAGATCGCCAGCAATGGCGCCGATCTTGTCGGGCGATGTCTTCGACACCGCGTCCTTGATCGCGGCGAACGCTTCGGCCCAGCTTGCCGGAACCAGCTTGCCGTCCTTGCGCACATAGGGCCGGTCGAGGCGCTGCGTGCGCAATCCGTCCCAGATGAAACGGGTCTTGTCGGAGATCCACTCCTCGTTCACCTGCTCGTTGACGCGCGGCAGGATGCGCATCACTTCGCGGCCACGGCTATCGATGCGGATCGCCGAGCCGACCGCATCCATCACGTCGATGGATTCGGTTTTGGTCAGTTCCCACGGCCGCGCCTGGAAGGCGAAGGGCTTGGAAGTCAGCGCGCCGACCGGGCACAGGTCAATGACATTCCCCTGCAGCTCCGAGGTCATCGCCTGTTCGAGATAGGTGGTGATCTCGGCATCCTCGCCGCGGCCGATCAGGCCGAGTTCGGAAATGCCGGCGACTTCGGTGGTGAAGCGGACACAGCGCGTGCAGTGGATGCAGCGGTTCATCACCGTCTTGACCAGCGGACCGATATACTTGTCTTCGACCGCGCGCTTGTTCTCGTGATAGCGCGAGGAATCGACGCCGAAGGCCATCGCCTGGTCCTGCAGGTCGCACTCGCCGCCCTGGTCGCAGATCGGGCAATCCAGCGGATGGTTGATCAGCAGGAATTCCATCACGCCTTCCCGGGCTTTCTTGACCATGGGCGTGTTGGTGAATATTTCCGGCGGCTCGCCATTGGGGCCGGGGCGCAGGTCGCGCACGCCCATGGCGCAGGAAGCCTGCGGCTTGGGCGGCCCGCCCTTCACTTCGATCAGGCACATGCGGCAATTGCCGGCGATCGACAGCCGCTCATGGAAGCAGAAGCGCGGCACTTCCGCGCCCGCGTCCTCCGCCGCCTGCAGCAGCGTGTAGTGGTCGGGTACAGTGATTTCTTTCCCGTCGACCTTGAGCTTTGCCATTCGTCTCAAACCCCTGCGGATTTCCCGCAATCTCATTTCCCGGGCGCGGCTGACGCAGCGCCCGACATTTCATTCAGGTCTTCGCGGCCAACGCCGCCGCCTGGGCAGTCCATTCGTCGCGGCCGATGCGGCCGTTGAACGACAGATAGTCGTCGACCCAGGCGATCTCCTGCGGCGACCACGCGGCGATCTGGGCGAACGTCCAGATACCGAGACCGTTCAGCACCTTCTCCAGCTTCGGGCCAATGCCCGATATCGCCTTCAGATCCGAAGGCTTCGCCGGCTTGTCGATTGCCTTGGGCTGGCGGAAATCCTCCGGCAGCAGCACATCGGCGGCCTCATCCGCTGCCGGACCGGCATCAGCCACCGGCGCCGTGGTGGCGGCTTCCTTGGCGGCGATGTCCGTGACTTCCTGCGCGAAGGACTGCGCCTCGGCAATCAGGCTCTTCGCCGTAGCCCGCGCCCTGATGGAGGACGAGTTCGCGTCCTCGAATTGATCGACGCGCGCCTCGAAATCCTCGATCAGCGGCTGCATGAGGCGCTGTGACGCCTCGGCGGCCCCAGAAAGCGCGCCAATCCAGACGCCGAACGCGTGGTTGGCGAACCCGATGCCAAGCGCCGACATCGCCGCCGCGCCCGCGACAGGGTGCACGAGAAGGTTGACGGCGCTGGCCATCTCCTTCGGCATCATCCTGGTCAGGTCCTGGTTCATTTTCTCGAGCTGGTCCAAATTGGGCATCAATGAGTAGGGTGTCGAATACGGCGCCATAGAGTTCTCCTGGTCGTTTCTTCGTTCGCCCCCGCCCCGTTATTCCCGCAGTCGCAAATTCTTCTATTCCGCCGCCACCATCACCGGTTCGGCCCGGTGCGCGTTGCGCGAAAACTCGTCGATGCGCCGCTCCACCTCGCCGCGGAAATGCCGCATCAGACCCTGGATCGGCCACGCCGCCGCATCGCCCAGCGCGCAGATCGTGTGACCCTCGACCTGCTTGGTGACGTCCAGCAGCATGTCGATCTCGCGCTTCTGCGCCTCGCCGCGCACCAGGCGCTCCATCACCCGCCACATCCAGCCGGTGCCTTCGCGGCATGGCGTGCACTGGCCGCAGCTCTCATGCTTGTAGAAGTAGGACAGCCGCGCGATCGCCTTCACGACATCGGTCGACTTGTCCATAACGATGACGGCCGCCGTGCCGAGGCCGGATTTGAGGTCGCGCAGCGCGTCGAAGTCCATCGGCGTGTCGATGATCTGCTCGGCCGGTACCAGCGGCACCGAGGCGCCGCCCGGAATGACGGCAAGCAGATTGTCCCAGCCGCCGCGAATACCGCCGCAATGCGTCTCGATCAGCTCACGGAACGGGATCGACATCGCCTCTTCGACGGTGCACGGATTGTTGACGTGGCCGGAGACGCAGAACAGCTTGGTGCCGACATTGTTCGGCCGGCCGAAGGACGAGAACCATGCCGCGCCACGGCGCAGGATGGTCGGCGCCACAGCGATCGATTCGACATTGTTGACGGTGGTCGGGCAGCCATAGAGGCCGACATTGGCCGGGAATGGCGGCTTCAGCCTGGGCTGGCCCTTCTTGCCCTCGAGGCTTTCCAGAAGCGCCGTTTCCTCGCCGCAGATATAAGCGCCGGCGCCGTGGTGCATATAGACGTCGAAATCGTAGCCGGAGGTGTTGCCCTTGCCGATCAGCTTGGCCTCATAGGCCTCGTCGATGGCGCGCTGCAGCGCCTCGCGCTCGCGGATGAACTCGCCGCGCACATAGATGTAGGCGGCAACCGCCCCCATGGCGAAGCCGGCGAGCAACGCGCCCTCGACCAGCGTGTGCGGGTCATTGCGCAGGATGTCGCGGTCCTTACAGGTGCCGGGCTCGGATTCGTCGGCATTGATGACCAGATAGCTCGGACGGCCGTCGCTCTGCTTGGGCATGAACGACCATTTGAGGCCCGTCGGGAAGCCGGCGCCGCCACGGCCGCGCAGTCCCGACGCCTTCATCTCGTTGACGATCCAGTCGCGCCCCTTGGCAACGATGCCGGGGGTGTTGTCCCAGGCGCCACGCGCCATCGCGCCGGCCAGCGACTTGTCGAAGAGGCCGTAGATGTTGGTGAAGATACGGTCTTTGTCCTGAAGCATTGTTCGTCCCTCAGACCGGCTTCTTGCCGAAAACGCGGATGTATTCGGCGACGCCGCCCTTGGCGAGCGCCTTGGCCTGCTTGACCCAGTCGTCCCGGTCGATGCGGCCTTGGAAGGAGAGATAGCCGTCCACCCACTCGCGCTCGGCCTTCTGCCACGAAGCGACCTGCGCGAAGGTGTAGATGCCAAGCGAATGCAGAATGCCCTCGATCTTCGGCCCGACGCCGGAGATCAGCTTGAGATCGTCGACCGAAGCCGGGCGCTCGATGCCGGCCGGGCGGTTCTTGTCTTCGAGCGAGGGCTTTGCCGTCTTGGCGACAGGCTGCTTGGCTTCCGGCGACTTGAAAGCGCCAGCTGGTTCGGACTTGGGCTTCGGCCCGCTGCGCGGCTTCGAAACCGCCTCGACTTCCGGGGCAGCTTGGTTGGCGTTAGCGGCAGAGTGGCGCGGCGGTCTGACGCTTGCCGCCTTCTCCTCGGCCAGCGCGACCTTGACCGGCGACGGTGTCATCATCGCCGGGCTCGTTTCCAGCGCATCGGTCTTCGGCTTGCTGGACTTCGATGGCGCGACCGGAGCCGTCGGTGCCGGAGCAGCAGGCGGCTGCGAGACAACGACTGCAGGCGCGCTCGCCGGAACGGCCGCAGCCTTGGCTGCTTTCGCCGCCGCCCTGGCTTCCCTGTCCCGGGTCGATTTCAGGATCGCTTTCTCGCTTGTCAGCGTCGTCAGGCCCGAGGCCGGTTCGGAGCCTGTGCGGCCGTTCTGCGGTCCCGGCGGCACCGAAGCCCCCTTGCCCGCATCATAGAGATCGATGATCTCGGCCAGCCGTTCGGGCGTCAGGTCCTCGAACGTATCCTTGAAAATCATCACCATCGGCGCGTTGACGCAGGCGCCGAGACACTCGACCTCCTCCCATGACAAGGTGCCCTTGTCATTGGTGTGGAACTGGTCGTGGTGGATTTTCGAGCGGCACACATCCATCAGCGCTTCGGAGCCGCGCAGCATGCAAGGCGTGGTGCCGCAGACCTGGATGTGAGCGCGTGTGCCGACTGGGTTCAACTGGTACTGCGTGTAGAAGGTCGCGACTTCGAGCCCGCGGATACGGGGCATGCCGAGCATGTCCGAAATCGTCTCGATCGCCGCCTTGGTGACCCAGCCTTCCTGCTCCTGCGCCAGCATCAGAAGTGGGATGATCGCCGACTGCTCGCGGCCCTTCGGGTACTTCTTGATCCATTGCTTCGCCGCTGCCGCGTTCGCCCTGTTGAAGGCGAAGGAGGCTGGCTGGACGCTGGCTTCTGCGAGACGGCGGACTGACATTTAGCGATCGACCTCACCAAACACGATGTCGAGGGAGCCGAGGACGGCGGTGACGTCGGCCAGCATGTGGCCGCGGCACAGGAAATCCATGGCCTGAAGATGCGCGAAGCCGGGGGCGCGCAGCTTGCAGCGGTAGGGCTTGTTGGTGCCGTCGGAGACCAGATAAACGCCGAACTCGCCCTTCGGCGCCTCGACGGCCGCGTAGACCTCACCGGCCGGTACGCGGTAACCTTCGGTGTAGAGCTTGAAGTGATGGATCAGCGCTTCCATCGAACGCTTCATCGCCGCACGCTTCGGCGGCACGACCTTGCCGTCGAGGTTCGACACCGGACCGGTGCTTTCCTTGCCGAGCAGCAGATCGACGCATTGGCGCATGATCCGGGCCGACTGGCGCATCTCTTCCATGCGCACGAGGTAGCGGTCGAAACAGTCGCCGTTCTTGCCGATCGGGATGTCGAAATCCATTTCCGAATAGCATTCGTATGGCTGCGACTTGCGCAGGTCCCACGCCGCCCCCGAACCGCGCACCATCACGCCCGAAAAGCCCCAGGCCCAGGCGTCGGCCAGCGACACCGTGCCGATGTCGACGTTGCGCTGCTTGAAGATGCGGTTGCCGGTCAACAGCGCATCCAGATCATCGATCGACTTCAGGAACGGATCGATCCATTTGCCGATGTCCTCGACCAGCTTCTGCGGCAGGTCCTGATGCACGCCGCCCGGGCGGAAATAGGCTGCATGCATGCGCGAGCCGGAGGCGCGCTCATAGAACACCATCAGCTTTTCGCGCTCGACGAAGCCCCACAGCGGCGGCGTCAGCGCACCAATGTCCAGCGCCTGCGTCGTCACATTGAGGATGTGCGACATGATGCGGCCGATCTCGCAATAGAGCACGCGGATCAGCTGGCCTCGCTTCGGCACTTCGATGCCGAGCAGCCGCTCGACGGCAAGCGCAAAGGCGTGCTCCTGGTTCATCGGCGCGCAGTAATCGAGCCGATCAAGATAGGGCACGGCCTGCAGATAGGTCTTGTGCTCCATCAGCTTCTCGGTGCCGCGGTGCAGTAGACCGATATGCGGATCGACGCGGTCGATGACTTCGCCATCGAGTTCGAGAACCAACCGCAGAACACCATGGGCAGCGGGGTGCTGGGGCCCAAAGTTGATGTTAAAATTGCGGACGGAGGTTTCGGCCATTCTGGCGCCTCAATTCGTCTTGGCTTTTTCGTCTCCAGGCAGCACGTAGTCCGTGCCTTCCCAAGGAGACAAAAAATCGAAATTGCGGAATTCCTGCTTGAGCTCGACCGGCTCGTAGATGACGCGCTTGGCTTCGTCGTCGTAGCGCAGCTCGACGAAACCGGTCAGCGGGAAATCCTTGCGCAGCGGGTGACCATCAAAGCCATAGTCGGTGAGGATGCGGCGCAGGTCGGGATGGCCCGAAAACAGCACACCATAGAGATCGTAGGTCTCGCGCTCGAACCAGTCGGCGCCGGGATAGACGCCGGTGATCGACGGCACCATCGTCTCCTCGTCAGCCTGCACCTTGACGCGGATGCGCACATTCTGTTTCGGCGACAGGAGATGATAGACGACGTCGAAGCGCTTGGCCCGCGACGGATAGTCGGCGCCACAGATATCGATGATCGAGATGAACTGGCAGTGCGCATTGTCACGCAGGAAAGTCATCACTTCGACGAGGTCGCGTGGTTCGACATGAATGGTGAGTTCGCCATAGGCGAACACCGCGTCCGAGATCCGTCCGCTCATTTTCTCGCCGAGATAGCTCGACAGTTCGCTCAGTGATGCGGCCATGGATTTACCGTTCGATCGTGCCGGTGCGGCGGATTTTCTTCTGCAGGAGAAGAATGCCGTAGAGCAGTGCTTCGGCGCTCGGCGGGCAGCCGGGCACATAGATGTCGACCGGCACGACGCGGTCGCAGCCGCGCACCACCGAGTAGGAATAGTGGTAATAGCCGCCGCCATTGGCGCAGGAGCCCATCGAGATGACGTAGCGCGGCTCCGGCATCTGGTCGTAGACCTTGCGCAGTGCCGGCGCCATCTTGTTGGTCAGCGTGCCGGCGACGATCATGATGTCGGACTGGCGCGGAGACGCACGCGGCGCCACGCCGAACCGCTCCGAGTCATAGCGCGGCATCGAGGTGTGGATCATCTCGACCGCGCAGCAGGCGAGGCCGAAGGTCATGAACATCAGCGAGCCGCTGCGCGCCCAGGTGATCAGCGCCTCTGTCGAGGTGACAAGAAATCCCTTGTCGGCGAGCTCATTGTTGATTTCGAGGAAAAAGGGATCGTCCTCCCCCACCGGCCTGCCGGTGTTGGGATCGATAATGCCCTTGGGCTTCGGCGCGACGCGGGTGCCTGAACTGTCGTTCAATCCCATTCCAGCGCTCCTTTTTTCCATTCATAGGCAAAGCCGATGGTCAGCACTGCCAAAAACACCATCATCGACCAGAAGCCGAGCATGCCGATCTTCGAGAAGGACACCGCCCAGGGAAACAGGAAGGCCACTTCCAGGTCGAAGATGATGAACAGGATCGACACCAGGTAGAAACGGATGTCGAATTTCATGCGGGCGTCGTCGAACGAGTTGAAACCGCACTCGTAGGCGGAAAGCTTTTCAGGATCGGGGTTGCGGTAGGCCACCAGAAACGGCGCCGCGATAAGCGCGATGCCGACGACCGCCGCCACTGCGATAAACAGGACGATGGGCAGGTACGAACTGAGAAGTGCGTTCATGCAGCGGCTTTCCGTTGGCGCCAATCCACTTTTGTTACAGCACCGGACCTTAATGCGGAAGCGTGACAGTTTAACCGCTGAACCGTTTTAAGGGGCCTATGCTGCAACGCGGCGAGGGTTAGCGCAGCACTTCCAGCGAAGCAAGTCAAACCTTGTTCAAAACGCGGGGCTGGACGGCATAACGGAAGAAACTGGTCCGATGCGCTCCTGTTTGATTTCCTTCACTTTCTACTCCACTTTTATCTCCTGACATATCTACCGCCATTTGCCTGCTAGCATGCCGGAATCACCGGCTAAAATCCGCAAATCGATCAGGGCAAGGGCTCCCGATGAAGGAAAAAATCTCGCTCGCCATGGCCCGGCGCGTCGCGCTCGCCGCCCAGGGATTTCTCGATCCCCGCCCAAATGGTACGCCGGACCGCCGCCACTTCGCCCGCGTTCTCTCCCGCACCGGCCTGCTGCAGATCGATTCCGTCAGCGCGGTGGTGCGCGCGCACTATATGCCGCTCTATTCGCGGCTTGGCCCCTACCCGCTCGCGCTCCTCGACAATGCCGCCGTGACGCGCAAGCGCACGGTGTTCGAATATTGGGCGCATGAAGCCTCGTTCCTGCCAGTCGAGACATACCCGTTGATGCGCTGGCGCATGCAGCGCGCCGAGCAAGGCGACGAAATGTATCTGGGCCTCGCCAAATGGGGCCGCGAGCACGCCGCCTACATCGAAGAGATCTATCGGGAAGTCGCCGATCGCGGCCCGATCGCCGCCTCGGCGCTTGAGGGCCAGAAAGGTTCGGGCGGCTGGTGGGGCTGGAGCCACGCCAAGCACGCCTTCGAATGGTTGTTCTGGGCCGGCCGCATCACCACCGCGCACCGCCGCGGCTTCGAGCGCTTCTATGACCTGCCGGAGCGCGTGCTGCCGCAAGCGATCCTCGATCTGCCGGTGCCCGCTGCCGAGGACGCGCATCGCGAATTGCTGCGCATTTCCGCCCGCGCCCACGGCGTGGCTACAGCCGGCGACCTGCGCGACTATTTCCGTCTGTCGCCCGCAGACATAAAGGGCCGGCTGGAGGAACTGGTCGAATTGGGCGAGTTACTGCCGGTGCGTGTCGAGGGCTGGAACAAGCCGGCTTACCTCCATAGAGATGCCCGTCTCCCGCGCAAGATCGAAGCGCGCGCCCTGCTGGCACCGTTCGATCCGGTCGTCTTCGAGCGCTCGCGCACCGAGCGGCTGTTCGATTTCCACTACCGCATCGAGCTCTACACTCCGGCCGAAAAACGCCAGTACGGCTATTACGTCCTGCCCTTCCTGCTTGGCGACAGGATCGTCGCTCGCGTCGACCTTCGGGCCGACCGGCCGGCAAGCGTGCTGCGCGTGCCTGCGGCCTATGCCGAGCCCGGAGCGCCGCCTGAAACCGCCGCCCAGCTCTTCGAGGAATTGAAGCAGATGCAGGTCTGGCTTGGCCTTGAACGTATCGACGTGACGCCCGCCGGAGATCTAGGCCCGGCGCTGGTCGACATCGCCATGTCGTAGCCGCGCGTTGACACAGCTGCCTGTAAAAGCCTAAATCCGCTCCAGACGGTCCCCTGCCCGCAACGGCTGGGGCTAAGAGGGAATGCGGTGCGGGATTTCGGTCTCAAATCCGCGGCTGTCCCCGCAACTGTAAGCGAAGAGCCAAGGCCGAAAGCCACTGGGAATTCCCGGGAAGGCGGCTAACCAAGGCGACGACTCGCGAGCCAGGAGACCTGCCGTCTGCGACAGAAGAATCCGATCGCCCGGCGGGTTTCCGGGCAAGGAGCCCGGTTTTTGGACCACAACGGCAGTTTTTCGGCTAGTGCAGCGGATATATCGTCCGCCGATGGCGACGCCTTGTCCGGCGTCACCGTTATCGTCTGCGCGTCCTGCCGCGACGAAACCGGCTCCGACGCCCATCCCCGCGCCGGCGAACTCCTGGCACAGGACACAGGCCGCGCCGCGGCATCCGAGCACGTCCGCGTCCGCACGGTCGAATGCCTCGGCAACTGCAAACGCCGGCTCAGCGCCGCAATCCTGCGCGACGGCTGCTGGAGTTATGTGTTCGGCGACCTGACCACGGGCAGCGGCGCCGACCTCGTTACCGGCGCCAAACTCTTCGCCACCTCGAGCGACGGCCTTATCCCTTGGCGCGGCCGCCCCGATTCCCTGAAGCGCGGCCTCGTTGCCCGCATCCCTCCCCTCGACCTGCTGAAAGACTGACCATGACCACTTCCGTCTCCCGTGTTCCCTGCACTGTCGTCACCGGCTTCCTCGGCGCCGGCAAGACGACGCTGGTCCGCCATCTCCTCGAAAACGCCGGCGGCAAGCGCATCGCGATCATCGTCAATGAGTTCGGCGACATCGGCATCGACGGCGAGATCCTGAAAGGTTGCGGCATCGACACCTGCCCGGAGGAAAACATCGTCGAACTGGCCAATGGCTGCATCTGCTGCACCGTGGCGGCCGATTTCGTGCCGGCGCTCGACCGGATCCTGTCGCTGACGCCGAAAGTTGACCATATCCTGATCGAAACCTCGGGCCTTGCTTTGCCCAAGCCGCTGGTCCAGGCCTTCCAGTGGCCGACGGTGAAGAGCCGCGTGACCGTCGATGGCGTGATCGCCGTGGTCGACGGCCCCGCACTGGCCGAAGGCCGAGTCGCCAACGACATGGACGCCCTGCAGGCGCAGCGCGCCGGGGATGACAGCCTCGACCATGATGACCCGGTCGAGGAGGTGTTCGAGGATCAGATCGCCTGCGCCGACCTGATCATCCTGTCGAAGAGCGACCTGATGGACGCCGCCGGCTCAGCCCGCGCCAATGCCATCGTCAACGAACACTCCGCCCGTGCCGTCAAGATCGTGCCGACGTCCCACGGCAAGGTCGATCCCTCCGTACTGCTCGGGCTCGGCCTCGCCGTCGAGGACGACATCGAGAACCGCAAATCCCATCACGACGGCGCATTCGACCACGAGCATGACGACTTCGACACTTTCATTGTCGACATCCCCTCGATCGCCAATCCGGACGAGCTGGCAAAACGCGTCGCCGACGCCGCCGAACAGGAAAACGTGCTGCGGGTGAAAGGTTTCGTCGAGGTCGGCGGCAAGCCGATGCGGCTTTTGCTGCAGGCCGTCGGCCCGCGCGTCAACCATTACTACGACCGCGCCTGGACCGCCGAGGACGACCGCCGCTCGCGCCTTGTCGTCATCGGCCTCAAGGGGCTGAACCGCCCTGCGATCGAGCGTATACTCGCCGGCTGATTTTCGGGCACGGGCCGCGATGCACATCCTCACCACGACATCCGCCTCGCTCGACGATCTCGCCGAGCCGGTCGATCTGCGGCAGACGCCGGCGGATATCGTGACCCTGTCCTTCACCGACAGCGACCTCGCCGGACTGGCGGCCGCGTGGAAGGCGGATGCCGGCCGCCTGCCCTCGATGCGGCTGGCGGCGCTGCGTGACCTGCGCCACCCGATGTCCGTCGACCTCTGGATCGACAGCGTCGCCCGCCACGCCAGGGTTATTCTCGTCCGCATCCTCGGCGGCTACGACTGGTGGCGCTATGGCTGCGACCAGCTTGCCGCGACCGCCCGGGAACGCGGCATAAAACTGGCGCTGCTGCCCGGTGAAAGCCACGACGAGGATCTCAGGCTGATCGAAGCCTCGACGCTGCCGCGCGCGGAACTGGATGCGCTGCTCGGCTATTTCCGCGAGGGCGGCCCGGCGAATATGAGCGCGCTGGTGCAGAGGCTGGCAGGGCTGCTGGGGAAGGATGAAGCAGCAGTTGCGCCGGTAACTGTGCCCAAAGCGGGCTACTACGAGCCAGGACGTGGCGTCGTCGAGTGCGGCGTCCCCCTCCCCCTCGACGGGAGGGTCCGGCCGCAGGCCGGGGGTGGGGTCGCCGGGGAAGTGCGCCGACTTCAAGAAACGCCGTATCCAGTCGCCCCGACCCCACCCGGCCCTGCGGGCCACCCTCCCCTCGAGGGGGAGGGAAAGGTCGTGCCCATCCTGTTCTACCGCTCGATGCTGCTCGCCGCCGATGTCGCGCCTATCGACGCGCTCGTTGAGGCACTGGGACAGCGCGGCATCACCCCCGTGCCGATCTTTGTCTCCAGCCTCAAGGACCCGGCATCCCTCGCCTTTGTCGAAACCGCCATCGCTACGCTGAAGCCGGCCGCCATCATCACCGCGACCGCTTTCGCGTCCGGCGCGGAGCCCGGCGTCGAGACCCTGTTCGATCGCGCCGGCGTCCCCGTCTTCCAGGTCATCGTCGCCACCACCCGCCGCGACGTTTGGGAAAACAACCAGCGCGGCCTGGCGCCCGCCGACCTCGCCATGCATGTCGTCCTGCCCGAGCTCGACGGCCGCATCCTCGCCGGCGCCATTTCCTTCAAGGGCGAAAGCGATGTCGATCCCGCACTTGGCCACCGCGCCTTCGCCAACCGGCCGGAACCGGATCGGGTAGCGCAGGTGGCGGACCGCATCGCGGCCTTTATTCGCCTGCAGCAGACATCTCGCGCCCACCGCAAGCTCGCCATCCTGATTCCGGATTACCCGAGCGCCCCCGGCCGCACCGGCTATGCCGTCGGCCTCGACGTACCGTCGAGCGTGCTGGCCATGCTGCATGACCTCAGCGAAGAGGGCTATGCCGTCGACGGGATTCCGCGAACGCCGCGGGAACTGCTGGACTTGCTGGAGTGCGGCGAAGAAGGATTGGGGCTGGAGGACTATCTCGGTCTTTCTACAGAGTTACCGACTGCTGCAATTGCCGCAGTCGAAGCAGCTTGGGGTAAGACCCAAGGCGAGACAGGTTTGCGCGAGGCGCCCCCCTCTGTCCTGCCGGACATCTCCCCCTCAAGGGGGGAGATTGCGCTGTCATTGCCGGTTTCGCCAATCTCCAATGTTGCCGGAGTAGGCGGAGCGTCGAAACTGCCAATCTCCCCCCTTGAGGGGGAGATGTCCGGCAGGACAGAGGGGGGTGTTCAAGCGCCGGCCTCAGCGAAATTCCCCTTCCGCGCCGCGACCTTCGGCAACGTCACCGTCGCGCTCGCACCGGATCGCGGCCGCTCCGCCGACCGCCGAGCCGACTACCACGACCCGACGCTCCCCCCGCGGCATGCCCTGATCGCCTTCGGTCTGTGGCTCCGCAAATCGATCGGCGTCCACGCCCTCATCCATGTCGGTGCCCACGGCACGCTGGAATGGCTGCCGGGCAAGACGGTCGCGCTGTCGCAAAACTGCTTCCCCGAGATCGTCGCCGGACCGCTGCCCGTCATCTATCCCTTCATCGTCTCCAATCCCGGCGAGGCGGCACAAGCCAAGCGGCGCATCGCCGCCGTCACCCTTGGCCATCTGCCGCCGCCGCTGACCGGCGCCGGCCTGGACGAAGACCAGCACCGGCTCGAACGCCTGGTCGACGAATATGCCCAGGCCGACGGCCTTGACCGCCGCCGCCGCGACCGTCTGGCCAGGCTGATCGTCGAAACCGCGCAAAAGACCGGCCTCGCCTCCGAAGCCGGTGTCGCCAAGACCGATGCGCCCGACGAGGCGTTGCGCCGTATCGATGCCTGGCTATGCGATCTCAAGGATTTCGCTATCAAGGACGGGCTCCATATCTATGGCCGCGCCTCCGAAAAAGAGCCCGACGCGATGCGCCGCCAGAGCGCGAGCGCCGAGAAGGCCGCGCTGCTTGCCGCACTCGATGGCCGCCACGTCAAGGCCGGCCCGGCCGGCGCACCCGCGCGTGGCCGCTCCGATGTGCTGCCCACCGGCCGCAACCTGTTCACGTCGGATCCGCGCACTATGCCGACGCCGAACGCCTACGACATCGGCAAGGCGGCGGCCGAGGAGGTCGTGCGCGCCTATATGCAGTCGCATGGGGATTGGCCGCGCTCGCTGGTGATCGACCTCTGGGGTTCGGCCTCTCTGCGCACCGGCGGCGAGGAGATCGCGCAAGGCCTGGCGCTGATGGGCTGCCGGCCGCAATGGGACACCGCCACCGGCCGCATCACCGGCATCGAGGTGCTGCCGCCGGCCACGCTTGGCCGCCCCCGCGTCGACGTCACTTGGCGAATATCAGGCCTGTTCCGCGACATGTTCCCGACCCAGATCGCCCTGATCGATGCTGCCGCCGGCGCCGTTGCCGCGCGTGACGAGGACGATTCGGAAAACCCGCTCGCCGCCAAGACCCGCGCCGATGGCAAGGTCAGCCCCCGCATCTTCGGCACCTCGCCCGGCACTTACGGCGCCGGCGTCGAGGAGCTGTTGTCGAGCGGCGACTGGGGCGCGCGCGAAGAGATCGGGCGCGCCTATCTCGATGCCACCTCGCATGCCTATGGCGGTGCCGGGGGTGAAGGCATCTCAGCGCCCGGCGCTTTCGAGGGGCGCATCGCCGACGCCGATCTTCTCGTCCACACCGGCGACGATCCCGGCCGCGACATTCTCGAAGGGTCGGCCGATGTCGCTTTCATCGGCGGCTTTTCGGCCGCGCTTGCGGCTATCGGCCGGAATGCCGACGTCATCGTGCTCGACACGAGCGATCCGCAAAAGCCAAAGCCACGCTCTGTCGGCGAAGCCGTAGCGCGGGTGGTGCGCGCCCGCGCCGTCAATTCACGCTTTATCGCTGGTCAGATGCGCCATGGCCCGCGCGGCGCATCGGAGTTCGCCGAAACGGTCGACCGGCTGGTCGGCTTCGCCGAGACCACCCATGCCATTTCAGGCGCGCTGATCGAGGCCGTGCACGACGCCTATGTTGGCGATCCCGAAGTTCGCGCCTTCATCCTGCGCGAAAATCCCGCCGCCGCGAAAGTCATCGCCGAACGCTTCCTGTCGGCGCGCCGGCGCGGTCTCTGGCACCCCTTGCGCAATTCGGTCGACGACGACCTCGCCGCGCTGATTGCCGAGGCCGAGGCGCTTGGGGTGGCGGCATGAACGCCTTTTCGCGCCGCGGCGCCTGCCCGGCCCTGTCCGCGCCGATGCAGACCGGGGACGGGCTATTGGTGCGGCTCAACCCGGTCTCTGGAGGATTGTCGCCGAAGCTCTTGATTGAGGTTGCAGAATCCGCCCTGCGGCATGGCAATGGCATCATGGAGGTGACGGCACGTGGCAGCTTGCAGATACGTGGGCTGACAACGGAAAGCGCACGGTCGCTGGCGGCGGAAGTCGACGCGCTGGGTATCGCGGTCCGTACCGGCGTGCCGGTCGAAACCGGGCCGCTGGCGGGCATCGATCCCCAGGAGATCGCCGATCCGCGACCGCTGGCTGAGCGGATCAGGGGCGCGATCGAGGACGCCGGGCTGACGGCAAGGCTTGGCCCGAAGGTTTCGGTGGTCGTGGACGGCGGCGGGCAATTGCCGATGGATGCGGTGACGGCCGATATCAGGGTGGTTGCTGTTCAAATGGGTGACGAAGTTCAGTGGCAGCTGTCGATTGCAGGAGACGGAAGGCAAGCGAAGCCGGTCGGCATGGTCGATGAGGACGCAGCGTGCGACATCGCTGTTGGTGCACTCAGGATGGTTGCCGAGAAAGGTCGAGAAGCTCATGCGAGAGATTTGTCGGAGAGGCAATTGGCATCTCTCGCAGGCTGGCATTCCTTCGCGCCCCCCTCTGTCCTGCCGGACATCTCCCCCACAAGGGGGGAGATTGCGCGGTCACCACTGCTTTCGCCAACCGCCAACGTCGAGCCAAGCTCCAACGTGGAGGAAGAAGCGCCGTCGGCCGAACTGCTGATCTTCCCTCCAGTGGGGGAGATGTCCGGCAGGACAGAGGGGGGCGCCGTAGAGCGCCCTCGCACGCCGATTGGCCTTTTCGACCTAAGCAACGGCCACACTGTCGGCATCGGCCTCCCCTATGGCAGCATGCCGGCCCAAAAGCTGATCGACCTCGCCAGCCAAGCATCGAACCTCGGCACCACCGAAATCCGCCTCGCCCCGGGCCGTGCCTTGCTCTTCCTCGGTCAGCCGGCGCACACCAACCAACCCCTTCAGGACGCCGCCTTCTCCCTCGGCTTCGTTACCACCCCCGCCGACCCACGTACCCGCATCGCCGCTTGCCCTGGCACGCCGGCCTGCGCCTCCGGCCGGATCGCGACGCGCGACATTGCCGAAACGATTGCCGCCGAGAATGCCGATATTCTCGACTTTACCCTGCACATTTCGGGCTGTGCCAAGGGCTGCGCGCATCCCGGCCCGGCGGCACTAACAATCGTCGGCGGCGAAAACGGAGCCGGACTTGTCGTGAACGCGACGGCAAAGGCCCTTCCTGCCAGCTACAGGCCGAGCTATGACGCCGCGCGCGGCATCGGCCGCGTCGCGGCGGTGATCCGCAGCGCACGATATCCAGGCGAAACCGCCGCAGCTTGCCTTACAAGGCTGGGGCTGGCCGGCATCGCAGAGGCTTACCGACGGGAATGAGCATGGCCGCCTACGACTACATCCACGACGGCACGGCGATCTACGAGCGCTCCTTCGCCATCATCCGCTCCGAGGCCGATCTGTCACGCTTTTCGGAAGCCGAGGCCGATGTCGCCATCCGCATGATCCATGCCTGCGGCCAGGTCGAAGCCGCTAGGCATTTTGTTTTCTCCCCCGATTTTGTTGCCGCCGCGCGCAAGGCACTTGCCGCCGGCGCACCGATCTTCTGCGACGCGGAGATGGTGTCCCATGGCGTCACCCGCGCCAGGCTGCCGGCCGGTAACGAGGTGATCTGCACCTTGCGCGATCCGCGCACGCATGAAATCGCCAGGGAGATCGGCAACACACGCTCGGCCGCGGCCATCGACCTCTGGGGCGAGCGCATGGCCGGCGCGGTGGTCGCCATCGGCAACGCGCCGACAGCACTTTTCTACCTGCTGGAAAAACTACGTGACGGCGCGCCCAAACCGGCGGCCATCATCGGCATGCCGGTCGGCTTCGTCGGTGCCGCCGAATCGAAGGATGCGCTGGCCGAGAATTCCTACGGCGTGCCCTATGCCATCGTGCGCGGCAGACTTGGCGGCAGCGCTATGACCGCCGCCGCGCTAAATTCGCTGGCGAGGCCGGGCCTGTGAACGCATCTCCTAAAGGACGTCTCGTCGGCGTCGGCACCGGTCCCGGCGACCCCGAACTGCTGACGCTGAAGGCCGCGCGCGCCTTGGCGGAAGCCGATGTGGTGGCGTATTTCGCCAAGCGCGGGAACAACAGCAACGCCCGCGCCATCGTCGAAGCGCGCTTCCGTCCGGATATGCTGGAACTGCCGCTGCTCTATCCCGTGACCACCGAGATCGACAAGGATCACGACGACTACCGCTCGCAGATCGCCGGTTTCTACGAGGAGTCGGCCGAGAAAGTCGCCGAACATCTCGAAGCCGGCAAAATGGTTGCCGTCCTGTCCGAGGGCGACCCGCTGTTCTACGGCTCCTACATGCATCTGCATGTGCGCCTCGCCCATCGTTTCCCGACCGAGGTTATCCCCGGCATCACCGCCATGTCAGGCTGCTGGTCGGCGACCGGCCTGCCGATCGTCCAGGGCGACGACGTACTGACCGTGCTGCCAGGCACGATGAGCGAATTCGAGCTGACGCGTCGCCTCGCCGACACCGACGCCGCCGTCATCATGAAGGTCGGCCGCAACCTGCCCAAGATCAGGCGGGCGCTGGAGGCGACCGGCAAGCTGGCACGCGCCGTCTATGTCGAGCGTGGCACCATGGCCGGCAGCGTCTCGATGCGGCTGGCCGACAAGCCGGATGACAAGGCGCCCTACTTCGCCATCGTGTTGGTCGCCGGTTGGTCCGGCCGGCCCGGCATCCTGGGAGCGCAGGCATGAGCGGCCGCCTCGCCGTTATCGGCCTCGGCCCCGGCAATGCCGATCAGGTCACGCCGGAAGCCAGCCGCGCCGTGGCGGAAGCAAAATTCTTCTATGGCTACAAGCCCTATCTCGACCGGCTCGATTTGCGCCCCGACCAGACCCGCGTCGCTTCCGACAATCGCGAGGAGCTCGCCCGCTCCAAGGATGCGCTGGTCAAAGCCGCCGAGGGCCATGACGTCGCCGTCGTTTCCGGCGGTGATCCCGGCGTCTTCGCCATGGCTGCCGCAGTCTGCGAGGCGATCGAGACCGGTCCGGCCGAATGGCGCGCGATAGATGTCGCTGTCGTTCCCGGAATCACCGCCATGCTTGCCGTCGCCGCCCGCATCGGCGCCCCGCTTGGCCATGATTTCTGCGCCATCTCACTGTCGGACAATCTGAAGCCATGGGATCTGATCGAGCTGCGTCTTCTGGCGGCGGCGGGCGCGGGCTTCGTCATCGCGCTCTACAACCCGATCAGCAAGGCGCGCCCCTGGCAGCTTGGCCGCGCCTTCGAATGCCTCACCGCGATCCTGCCTGGCACCACGCCGGTGATCTTCGGCCGCGCCGCCGGCCGCCCGGACGAACGCATCGAGGTTTTCCTGCTGGCCAATGTCAACGCGCAAAAGGCCGACATGGCGACCTGCATCATCATTGGTTCACCGGAAACCCGCATCATCAAGCGCGGGGAGAAGCCGGCGCTGGTCTATACGCCGCGTTCGGCCGCGGGCTCGACGAAATGATCCACCATCGCGGCCAGTTGATCGACGCTCTCAGCCGAAGGCACCTGTGGCAGATCGGGCCTGCGGATCATGACCACCTCGATGCCAAGCGCCCTGGCGGCGGCAATCTTGCCGTAGGTGGCCGCGCCACCGCTGTTCTTGGCCACGATGATGTCGATGCTGTGTCCTTCCAAAAGCGCGCACTCGTCCGATTCGCGGAACGGCCCTCGCGCCAGCAGGTAGGTCGCATCCGGCACCGCCAACTCTGGCTTGACCGGATCGACGCTGCGTATGAGGTAATGGTGCTGCGGCGCGGCCTCGAAAGCCGCGACCTCTTGCCGACCAAGCGCCAGGAACACCCGGCGCGGCGTATCCCCAAGCGCCTGAACGGCAGCGCTGACCGTATCGACCTCAATCCAGCGGTCGCCTTCGACAGGCTCCCAACCCGGGCGGCGCAACGCAAGGATCGGTACACCGGTCAGTTGCGCGGCTTGCGCCGCGTTGGTGGAGATTCGCGCCGCATAGGGATGCGTGGCGTCGATCAGCAGGTCGATGGACCTGTCCGTGAGGTAAGCGGCCAAACCATCGGCGCCGCCAAATCCGCCGCTTCGCACCGGAACGCCTTGAGCGACCGGACTTTCCGTGCGGCCGGCCAGCGACAGCGTGACCGCGGCGCGCGTGACCAGCTTTCCCGCCAGTTGCCGGGCTTCGGTGGTGCCGCCAAGGATCAGGATCGTCTTCATAGGCACCCTAGTGAACCAAGTCGGCGCCGCCCCTCACCCTTACCCTTTCCCCGTGCGGACAGGGAGAGGAGGATCGCCAGCGTTGCGGCTGGTCCCTTCTCCCCGTCTCTATACGGGGAGAAGGTGCCGGCAGGCGGATGAGGGGCAGCGCTGGCATGTCAAACAAGAAGCAGCCAACACTCCAATGGCTCACGATCATCGGCATCGGCGAAGACGGTCTAGCCGGTCTCGGCGACGAGGCCAAGCAGCGGATTGCCAAGGCGGAAATCATCTTCGGCGGCAAGCGGCATCTGGCGCTGGTCGCCCCCTTAGCCAAGGGCGAGCCGCACTCGTGGCCGGTGCCTTTCGATGCCGAGATGCGCGACGTGCTGGCGCTTGCCGGCAGGCGCGTCTGCGTGCTCGCCTCCGGCGATCCGTTCTTCCACGGTGTCGGCGCCACGCTCGCCCGCAAGCTCGGGCCCCAAGAGATGCATGTCATCCCCGCGCCGTCAGCCATTTCCCTGGCCGCCGCGCGGCTTGGCTGGGCACTGCAGGATATCGAGACCGTCTCGCTGCATGGCCGGCCGCTCGACCTGATCCGGCCGCTGCTGCAGCCGAATGCGCGCATCCTGGCGCTGACATCCGATGGTGATGCACCGGCGGCAATCGCCCGCCTGCTTGCCGAACTCGACTTCGGTGCATCGCGGCTAACCGTTCTGGAAGCTCTGGGCGGACCGGACGAGATCCAGCGTTCGGCCCGCGCCGATGCCTTCGACCTCGAAAACGTCAATCCGCTCAACGTGCTGGCCATCGAGATTGATTCAAATCCGCAGGCCCGCGTCCTGCCGCTCACATCGGGCCTTGCCGATCACCTGTTCGACCATGACGGCCAGATCACCAAGCGCGAAATCCGCGCCGTCACCCTTTCGGCGCTGGCGCCAAGGCGCGGCGAATTGCTGTGGGATATCGGCGCCGGTTCCGGCTCGATCGGCATCGAATGGATGCTTGCCCACCCCGCGATGCGCGCCATCGCCATCGAGGCCGACCCTGGCCGCGTCGCCCGCATCGGCCGCAACGCGGCCGCTTGCGGCGTTCCCGGCCTTGTCGTGGTGGCAGGCAGCGCGCCCAAGGCGCTGGCCAGGCTGGACACACCCGACGCCATCTTCATCGGCGGCGGCGGCAGCGACACCGGAGTGCTGAACGCCGCCATCAAGGCGCTGCGCATCGGTGGCCGCCTGGTCGCCAATGCGGTAACGCTGGAGATGGAAGCCCTGCTTCTTGCCCAACACATCAAATTGGGCGGCGATCTCACCCGCATCGCCATTTCGCGCGCCTCGCCGGTCGGCTCGATGCAGGCCTGGCGGCCGGCGATGCCGGTCACGCAGTGGGCTTGGGTGAAGCCATGATGGGGAGCCGGGTCAAGCCATGATGGTCGCGGGCATCGGCAGCCGAAAGGGCGTGAGCCTTGAAGACGTGCTTGCCGCGATAGAAACCGCGCTCGAAGCGCATGGGCTGGCGATGTCGGCTCTTTCGGCGCTGGCCACCGCCGCGCTCAAGAAGGATGAAGAAGCGGTTGCTGCCGCCGGTCGCACGCTGAACCTCCCGGTCATCATCGTCGATGACGCTGCCCTTCGGGCTGTATCGTCGGGAACGCTCAGCAATTCCAGCCTGTCGCAGGAATCGGCCGGCACGCCATCGGTGTCCGAAGCATCGGCCCTTGCGGTCGCAGGCAAAGGCGCGACGCTGCTCGGTCCCCGCACCGTGCTCGGTCCGGTCACCTGTGCCATCGCCATCAGCGGAGATGCGCCATGACCGTCCATTTCATCGGCGCCGGTCCCGGTGCGGCCGACCTCATCACGCTGCGTGGTGCGAGGCTCCTGGCAAGCTGCCCGGTGTGCCTCCACGCCGGTTCGATCGTGGCACCCGAATTGCTGCAGCACTGCGCCCCGGGCACAAAACTGATCGACACCGCGCCGATGTCGCTCGACGAGATCGAGGCCGCGTATCTCGATGCCCACAATGCCGGCCATGATGTCGCCAGGCTGCACTCGGGCGATCTGTCGGTGTGGAGCGCGGTTGCCGAGCAGATTCGGCGGCTTGAAAAGCACGGCATCCCTTACACGCTGACGCCAGGCGTTCCTTCCTTCGCGGCCGCCGCCGCGGCACTTCGCCGCGAACTGACCATTCCCGAAGTCGCGCAAAGCCTGGTGCTGACCCGCATCTCCGGCCGCGCCTCGAAAATGCCGCCCGGCGAAACGCTGGCCGGTTTCGGCCGCACCGGCGCAACGCTGGCCATCCATCTTGCCATCCACGCCATCGACCGCGTCGTCGCCGAATTGACACCTTACTATGGCGGTGATTGCCCGGTCGCGATCGTCTTTCGCGCCTCCTGGCCGGACGAGCGCGTGCTGACCGGTACGCTGGAGACGATAGAGGCACGGCTCGCGGCCGATCCGATGGAGCGCACGGCGATCATCTTCGTCGGCCGCTCGCTGGCGGCGGAAGGTTTCGGCGAGAGTTCATTGTACGACGCCCACTACCAGCGGCGTTTTCGCGGACGGGACGGATTGTGAACGGCAGTACCAGCAACAAAGGCGAAAACGCAACGCTCGAACAGGCGCTCGCGCGGCTGAACTTCAAGCCGCGTCCGCTTGAGCCGGGCCATGTCTGGCTGGCCGGCGCCGGTCCCGGCGACCCCGGCTGCCTGACCCTGGAAGTGCTGGCGGCGCTGGCCGAAGCGGATGCGCTGGTCTACGACGCGCTGGTTTCACCTGATGTCGTGGCTGTTGCCGGAAATGCCGAGCGTTTCTTTGCGGGCAAGCGCGGCGGCAAGCCCTCGATGAAACAGGACGACATCACCGCCCTGCTGGTGCGGCTGGCACGTGAAGGCCGCCGCGTCGTCAGGCTGAAGGGCGGCGATCCCTATATTTTCGGCCGGGGCGGCGAAGAGGCTTTGGCACTGGCACGCGAAGGCATACCGTTTCGTGTTCTGCCGGGCCTGACATCGGGCCTCAGCGCGCTGGCCGCCACCGGCATTCCGGCCACCATGCGCGGCATCAACAAGGCGGTGATCCTGGCGACCGGCCACGCCGCCGGCACAGACGATGACATCGACTGGGCGGCAATCGCCCGCACCGGCCAGCCTGTCGTGGTCTATATGGGCATGGCCAATCTGCCGCTGATAGCAGCGGCACTGCTCGATGGCGGCCTGGCGCCGTCGACGCCGGCGGCTGTGATCGTCGCCGCGACCACGCCTCGGGAGCGGACCGTCGTCGCCACGCTCGCCACCATTGCCGAGGAAGCCGCCGCTGCCGGCCTGGCCTCGCCGGCATTGATCGTCGTCGGCGGCATCGTCGCCATGCGCGCGGCACTGGCGGGCGGGGCATGACGGCGCGGGCCATCATCATCGGCGCGCCGCGCTCCGGCTCGGGCAAGACCAGTGTCACCATCGGCATCCTGCGCGCGCTCACCCGGCGCGGCCTGAAGGTGCGCGGTGCCAAATCGGGCCCCGACTACATTGATCCCGGCTTCCATGCCGCTGCTACGGGCCTGTCCGGCGTCAACCTCGACAGTTGGGCGATGCCGCCGTCGCTGCTCAACGCGCTCGCCGCACAGGCGGCCGACGATGCCGATTTCGTCATCCTCGAAAGCGCCATGGGCCTGTTCGACGGCATTCCGGCCGCGCCGGGACGAACCGGTTCGGCCGCCGATCTCGCCCGCCTCTATGGCCTGCCGGTGCTGCTGGTGCTCGACGTTTCCGGCCAGTCGACCACGGCGGCGGCCGTCGCCAAGGGTTTTGCCACTTATGATCCGGATGTGCGCATGGCCGGCGTCGTGCTCAACCGGCTGGGCAGCGAGAGGCACCGGCGGCTTTCCGGCGACGCCATCGAGGCGATCGGCCTGCCCGTGGTCGGCGCTATCCTGCGCGATCCCACGCTCAATCTGCCTGAACGCCATCTCGGCCTCGTCCAGGCCGGCGAATATGATGACCTGATGGCGCATCTGGACAGGCTGGCCGACATGGCGGAGAAGTCGCTCGATCTCGATGCCGTCATGGCGCTTGCAACGCCACTCAATCCGGCAGTCGGCGATTTCACCGATGCGCTGCAGCCGCCCGGTCAACGCATCGCGCTGGCCGAGGATGCCGCCTTCACTTTTCTTTACCCGCATGTTGCCGCCTACTGGCGCAAGGCAGGCGCGGAAATCGTTCCGTTCTCGCCGCTCGCCGACGAAGCGCCCGAAGAGAATTGCGATGTCTGCTGGTTGCCTGGCGGCTATCCCGAGCTTCACGCCGGGCGGCTCGCCGCTGCCGCGAATTTCCGTGCCGGGATGACTCGCTTCGCGGAGGCGAGGCCCGTCCATGGCGAGTGCGGTGGCTTCATGGTGCTTGGGGAAGCGCTGGAGGATGCCTCCGGCGAAACGCATCGCATGCTGGGCCTGCTTGGCCACGCCACCAGCTTCGCCAGGCGGAAGATGAACCTCGGCTATCGCGAGGCGCGGCTGCGTGCGGACTGTCCGCTGGGGCCGCAAGGCGCGCTGATCCGTGGCCACGAATTCCACTATGCGCAGATGACGGCCACCGGCAATGACGAACCGCTGGCCGACCTCGCCGATGGCCAGGGCAATCCGATCGGCGCTTCCGGCTACCGGCGCGGCCATGTCTGTGGCACCTTCTTCCATGCGATAGCGAGGGCTGGCGCGTGAAGCTTCCAAATCTTACCCTTTCGCCCCGGCAGATCCTCGACGATGTCGCGCTCTGTCTGATGTTTTTTACCCGCCTGCCCCTGCCCGCCCTAGACTTTCGCGGCCGCAGTCTCGCCGCCGCGATCTGGGCCGCACCGGTTGCCGGCGTCGTCGTCGGCTTGATCGGTGCCATCGTCTTTGCCACGGCGGAACGGTTTGGCCTTGCCATGGGGCCGGCGGCCGCCCTTGGCCTCGTCTCAACCGTCATCACCACAGGCTGCCTGCATGAAGACGGACTGTCGGATGTCGCCGACGGATTTGGCGGTGGCAAGTCGCGCGGCCGCAAACTCGAGATCATGCGCGACAGCCGCATCGGCGCTTACGGTGCGGTGGCCCTGGCTCTGTCGCTGCTGATCCGCTGGAACGTGCTTTCTGGATTCACCGACCCCACACAGGCGCTCTTTGCCCTTGTGGCTGCCCACGCCGCCTCGCGCGGGGTGCTTGGCGCCTTCATGCATCTCTTGCCGGCGGCTCGGTCCGACGGCCTGTCGGCCGGCGCTGGTCCCGTCTCGCTCGACACCGCCATTGCCGGCGCCGTGCTTGGCGCGATTCCCCTGCTCCTGCTCGGCCCCGGCGGCGCCATCGCCGCGCTGATCTTGCTTGGCCTGCTGTTTGCGGCGTTCCACGCCCTTTGCCTCAACCAGATCGGTGGCCAGACCGGCGACACGATCGGCGCCCTGCAACAGGTGAGCGAAATCGCGGTGCTTCTCGTCGCTTCCGTCGCCCTTTCCTGATTTTCATTTGGAGACCTTGCCCCCATGCCCTTCAAATCCCTCGATGAATTGCGCGCCGCCTGCCTTGACCTGCCGGCCGGCAGCGATGCCGCGGCAAACGCGGTTGCCCGCCGCCAGGACACGCTGACCAAGCCGCAAGGCAGCCTCGGCCGGCTGGAGAGCCTCGCCGCATGGCTGGCGCGCTGGCAGGGCCGCGACATGCCGAAACTCGACCGGGTGAAGGTGTTCGTCTTCGCCGGCAACCACGGCGTCACCGCTCAAGGCGTCTCGGCCTATCCTTCGGAAGTCACCGTGCAGATGGTGGCGAATTTCGCCGGCGGCGGCGCCGCCATCAACCAGCTCGCCCGCGTCGCCGGCGCCGAACTCGACGTCATCCCACTCGATCTCGATCATCCCACCGGCGACTTCACGCAAGTGCCGGCAATGGACGAGAAAACATTCCTTGCCGCCGTCTCGGCCGGCTATGATGCGGTCACAAAAGACCTTGACCTCGTCTGCTTTGGCGAGATGGGCATCGGCAACACCACGCCGGCCGCCGCCATTTCGGCGGCGCTGTTCGGCGGTGGCGCGGAAAAATGGACCGGGCGCGGCACCGGCGTCGACGACGCCGGCCTGAAGCGCAAGGTGGTCGCCATCGAAGCCGGCCTGAAGCGCCATGCCGCCGCCCTCGCCGACCCGCTGGGGATTGCTGCCGCGCTCGGCGGGCGCGAGCTTGCCGCCATCTTCGGCGCCACGCTGGCCGCACGGCATCTGGGCATACCCGTGCTGCTCGACGGCTTCGTCTGCACCGCCGCGGCCGCTCCGCTGGCAAGGCTGCATCCGACCGGGCTCGCTCACACCATCGCCGCCCATGTTTCGGCCGAATCGGGCCACCGTGGCTTGCTCGAAGCCCTCGATCTGCCGCCGCTGCTCGATCTCGGCATGCGGCTCGGCGAAGGCTCCGGCGCCTGCCTCGCCGTCAACATCGTCCGCTCGGCGCTGGAGTGCCATGCGCGCATGGCAAGCTTTGCCGAGGCAGGTGTTTCGGAGAAATAGGCTCAGGCAGCAAAGGCGGAATTGGCGCTGACGATGCTGCTGCCCTGGAAAAGAGCATTGCTTTCCGGTTGGGCCGTTTCTAAGCCGCGTTTTTCAGCGCGGCCGGTTCGTCAGAGCGCAGCGTCAGCACCGATACACCGGAAGCCGTGACGGCGACGGTGTGCTCGAACTGCGCGGAAAGCGACCCGTCTCTGGTCACGACAGTCCAGCCGTCAGCCTCGGTTCTGACAGTCCGTCGGCCTCGATTGAGCATCGGCTCGATCGTGAAGACCATGCCCTCGCGGAGCACGAGGCCGGTTCCCGGCTTTCCGAAGTGCAGAACCTGCGGTTGCTCATGCATCTCCCTGCCGATGCCGTGACCGCAATAGTCATGCACCACGGAATAGCCATTTCGCTTGGCATGGCGTTCGATCGCCCAGCCGATGTCTCCGAGCCGTGCGCCCGGGCGAACAGCCCGGATGCCCATCCACATGGCCTCGTAGGTGGTCTGGACCAGCCTCCTGGCGGCTGGAGCGACCTCGCCAACGAGATAAGTTTTGCTGGAATCGGCGATATAGCCGTCCTTCTCCAGCGTGATGTCGAAATTGACGATATCGCCGTCCCGAAGCACGTCCGATTGCGACGGAATGCCGTGGCAGACCACATCGTTCACCGAAGAATTCAACACAAAACCATAGCCATATTGGCCCTTGCTCGCGGGTCGGGCCTGGAGATCGTGAACGATGAAACGCTCGACCATGTCATTGATCTGAAGTGTCGACACACCGGCGAGCGAGGTTCGATCCAGCAGCCCGAAGACGGATGCCAGCAGCCGGCCGGATTCGGCGAGCAAGGCCAGTTCCCGGGGCTGCTTCGTCATGCTTCGCTGAAAGCCAGTGATTGAGCCGAAACACCTGCGGAACTGAGTTCGCGCTCGATGATCTCCGTGAAACTGAGCGTCGGATTGGTCTCGCACAGCATGCCGACCTTGATCCAATAGGCGGCCTGCGCGTTGATCGAACGATACGATACCTTGCTCGCCCTGCGCAGCTGGTCGTGCAAGTCATCATCAATGTTCACGATGCCCATCGGCACCTCCATATACGGTTCGTATATGAAATATATATAGAGCAACCGAGAAAGCCAAGGGCGTCGGCCTCACCACCGCAAGCCGCTCAACAGGCCCTGACTACAGGCCGGCCGAGCATCGTTGCAGGTCAAAAGATCACGATAAGACGTATGGCCCGAGACGCGCTAAACGTGTCTCGCTTTCAGGGTCTATCCACCAAGTCTTTGAAGAAATTTGGTGGGTGCGCACAGGATTGAACTGTGGACCCGCTGATTAAGAGTCAGCTGCTCTACCAACTGAGCTACGCACCCACTCGGCCGGCAAAAACCGGCGTTGGCGGGCATATAGCCGCCGATACCGATCCTGTCCAGCCCTGCCGGAATCATTTCCCGACAAATCGTACCGAGGGTCTCTCAAACCTTTGGCGAAGCCCGGCAGATCACCCGAAAAGCTTGCCTTCCGCCACCTTGATTGCATGGCCGCCAATGCGCGCGGAGGCCAGTTTTCCGCCCTCCACGTTGAGTTCCAGGCGGATGCGCGACGGGCGGCCCATTTCGAGCCCCTGCTCGATCCACAGTTGCGAAACCCCGTCCGTCGGGCCGTCGAAATGCATAATGGCGCCGGCAAAGGCCGCCGCCGCCGAACCGGTCGCCGGGTCTTCATAAGAGGGCGTGCCGGGGACGATCATGCGGACATGGAACGCGCTTTCATGATTCACGGTCTCGCGGCAGTAGACGTAGGGACTGGCGAAGGCCCATTCGCTCTTGCGCGGCGCCAGTTCGGACCAGGCCTGGTTATCCAGCCGGATGCGGGCCGCCGCTTCGAGGTTGGCAACCGGAATGGTCACATACGGCACACCGGCCGACCAGAACGCGACGCGGTGATTCTCGAAACCGATCTCATGCGGCGCCAGCCCGAGCGCGGCGCCGATCGCCTGCGGATCGGCGGACAGGTCCAGCAGTTCCGGCAGTTTGGCGAGATCGAACTCGGCGAAGGTGGCGCCATCATGCTTGCTGACGGCGCAGCGCACCGGTCCGATATTCTCTTCCAGCACGAAAATGCCGGCGCTGCCCTCCCCCTCCAATTCCGTCAGCGCGATGGCCGACCCGACAGTCGGATGACCGGCGAACGGCATTTCATAGTCGGGTGTGAAAATGCGGATGCGGTTTCTATGCTTGGGGTTGTCCGGCGGCAGCACAAAAACCGTTTCCGACAGATTGAACTCGCGCGCTATGGCCTGCATCGCGGCCGTATCCAGGCCTTTGCAATCCAGCACCACGGCCAACGGGTTGCCGGCCAGTCGCTCGGTCGTAAACACATCGTAAAGCAAGTAATTCCGGGTTTGCATTCCTGCCTCAATCCCAACATGGGCGAAATTTAATTTGATATTTGAACCATCAAGCCTGATCTGTGCATGGATAGGGACATTGCGCTTCAATAGGGGTCCGACGTGGACCAGATTGTCAATCCGCCAAAGACGGAATCAGGTTCCGCCATCGAGACGGCGCTCGGCCTCGACAGCAAGGGCCGGCGCAAGACGCGGCGGCGTGGCTGGCTCTATGCGTTGCTCACCCTGATCGTGCTTGCCGCCGGCCTTGGCCTGTATCAATGGTATGCCGGCACGCCTGCCAGGATCGACTACACCACCGTGCCAGCCGCCAGGGCCGACCTCACCGTCCAGGTGTCGGCAACGGGCAAGCTGCAGCCGCTCACTCAGGTCGACATTTCCAGCCAGCTCTCCGGCATCATACGCTCGGTTTCGGTCAACGAGAACCAGCAGGTCAAGAAGGGCGACGTGCTGGCCGCGCTCGACACCGCCAAGCTGCAGGTCCAGATCGAGCGGGCGCAGGCCTCGGCCAAGGCGGCGGCCGCCAATGTCGAGGATGCAAGGGTGACGCTGGCCGAGAACGAGAGCGCACTGGCGCGCGCGGCGGCCCTGACCAAGCGCGGCATGGCCACCGACCAGTCGCTGGAGGCGGCGACCGCGACGCGCGACCGCTCCAAGGCCGCACTCGACAGCGCCCAGGCCAATCTCGCCATCGCCAACGCGGATCTCAAGTCGCAGCAGACCGATCTTGCCAACAGCACCATCTACGCGCCGATCGACGGCATCGTGCTGACGCGCTCGGTCGACCCGGGCCAGACCGTTGCCTCCTCGTTGCAGGCGCCGGTGCTGTTCGTCATCGCCGCGGATTTGAGGAACATGGAACTGGTGGCGGCGGTCGACGAGGCCGATATCGGCGCGGTCAAGCCGGGCCAGCATGCGCGCTTCACCGTCGATGCCTTCCCCGACCGGCCATTCGATGCCGAGATCCGCGACATCTCCTATGCCTCGGTCACGACCGATGGCGTCGTCACCTACAATGCGCGGCTCGAGGTCGACAACAACGAGCTGTTGCTGCGCCCCGGCATGACCGCCACTGTTTCTGTGGTCACAAGGCAAGCCAAGGATGTGCTCACCGTACCCGCAACCGCCTTCCGCTATCGCCCGGCGCAACAGGCCGCGCGTGGCTGGAGTCTCAGCGATCTGTTCACCGGCCGCATGGGTCGTCCCGGCGGCAATCGCCAGCGTCAGGCGGCAACGGCCCCCACCGACGGCTCGCGCACGCTCTATGTGCTGGAGAACGGCCGGCCGCATCCGGTCAACGTCAAGATCGGTTCGACCGATGGCGAACTGACCGAGATCACCTCGGGCCTTGAGGAAGGCGCACAGGTGATCACCGCTTCGCAGTTGCGGAGCTAAGCCGTAGCCATGGCCGCGCCCCTCATCACCTTCGACAAGGTCTGGAAGAGCTATGGCCAGGGCGAGGCCCGGGTGCACGCGCTGGCCGGCGTCGACCTTGCGATCCGGCGCGGTGAATTCGTCGCCATCATGGGGCCGTCCGGCTCCGGCAAGTCGACGGCAATGAACATCATCGGCTGCCTCGATACGCCGACCGCCGGAACCTATTCCTTCATGGGCGTCGACGCCGGCCGGCTCGACCGCAACCGCCGCGCCATGCTGCGTAACCTCTATGTCGGCTTCGTCTTCCAGGGCTACAATCTGCTGGCGCGCACCACCGCGGCGGAAAATGTCGAACTGCCGCTGATCTATCGCGGCGTCGCCGCCCGCGAGCGCCGCGACCTTGCCATGCAGGCGTTGGCCCAGGTCGGCCTTGTCGGCCGCGAGCACCATACGCCGGCGGAACTCTCCGGCGGTCAGCAGCAGCGCGTGGCGATCGCGCGCGCCATCGTCACCAGGCCGACCCTGCTCGTCGCCGACGAGCCCACCGGCAACCTCGACACTGCCCGCACCCATGAGATCATGGAATTGCTGACGCAGCTGAACAAGGAGCTTGGCTTGACCATCGCCATGGTCACGCATGAGGCCGATGTCGCCGAATACGCCGAACGCACAATCCGCTTCCTGGACGGTCACGTCGCCTCCGACACCATGGAGACGGCCTGACCATGATCTGGGAAACCGTCCGCCTCTCGCTTCGTTCCATCCGCCGCAACGTGCTGCGCTCGTTCCTGACGCTGCTGGGCATCGTCATCGGCGTGGCCGCCGTCATCGCCATGCTGACCATCGGCTCCGGCACCACGCAAAAGGTCAAGGCGGACATCTCGAAGCTCGGCAGCAACCTGCTGGTCGTCAGGGCCGGCCGCCCTGCAGGTCCGGGAGGCCCGGGCGGGCTTGACCAGGTGGTGCGTCCGTTGGCCGAGAAAGACCTAGCGGCGCTGGTCGCACATCTCACCGGCGCGCGCGCCATCTCGCCAGCCTCGCAGAAACAGGTGCGCGTCATCTTCGGCACCGAGAGCCTGACTTCGGGCGTCACCGGCACCGACAGTGCCTATCTCGACGCACGCGACTGGAAGCTGGTGTCCGGCCGCCCCTTCAGCGATTCCGAAACCCGTTCCGGCACCGGCGTGTGCCTGATCGGCGAGACGGTGCGCCAGCAATTCTTCGGCGCCGGCGATCCCGAGGGCGAGATCATCCGCGTCAACCGCACCTCCTGCAAGATCATCGGCCTGCTCGAGCCCAAGGGCTATACCGGCTTCGGCCAGGACCAGGACAACGTCGTTTTGATGCCGCTGCATGCCTATCAGCGTCGCATCGCCGGCAACCGCGATATCGACAACATTTATATCGCCGCAGACGATCGCACGCCAACCAGCGAGTTGCAGCCGCGCGTCGAGGACATTTTGCGTGACGCACGCCGCGTCACGCCCGACCGCGAAAGCGATTTCGCCATCCGCGACATGACGCAGATCGCCGACGCCATGGCCAGCGCCACCACCACCATGACCGGCATGCTGGGCGCGGTCGCCGGCGTCAGCCTGTTGGTCGGCGGCATCGGCATCATGAACATCATGCTGGTCTCGGTCACCGAACGCACGCGCGAGATCGGCATCAGGCTCGCCATCGGCGCGCATGAAAAGCACATCCTCATCCAGTTCCTGGTCGAGGCCACGGTGCTGTCGCTGCTCGGCGGCATCATCGGCATCCTCATCGGCCTGGCACTGGCCGGCCTCGCCTCGGTGACCCTGACCATCCCCTTCGCGCCAAGCCCGGCCGTCATCCTGCTCGCCGTCGGCTTCTCCGCGCTGATCGGAATGGTGTTCGGCTTCTTTCCGGCGCTACGCGGCGCCAGGCTCGACCCGATCGACGCGCTGCGGCACGAGTAGAAGGCACCGAGGCCAGGACTATCCTACTTGCCGCTTTCGAAATGCCACTCGACCAGCGGCTTCATGTGCGGCGCCAGGCCATCCGGAAGGTCGGCGGCATGGCGGATGATCACCGGCCCCTCGATCTCCGGATCGGTTTCGGTGGCAACGAAGGCCGAGATTCGCCGCGCGATCTCGTCGGCCGGTTCCGTCTGGTGATAGCGGCGGAAGATCACCGTACCGCTTGCCGTCGACAGGGCGTGGTAGCGCTTGCCTCGTTCGGCATTCGACAGGTCGAGGCCGGTTTCCTCGCGCACCTCGCGGATCATGTTGAAATCGACATCGACCCGCCCGTCGCGGAAGTCGAGCGGCTCGAACGAGCCGGCTGCGAAATAGACGCGGCCGGGGCTGACCGTTCGCGCGCCCATACGGATCGCCACCAGCGCGTTGTCGCCGGCCACCAGCATGGCATGGGCATAGGCGTGCTCGGCACCGGAATTCTCGCGCCGCTTGCGCCAGAGCATGAAGGTGGAATAATTGACCGCATGGCAGCAGCCGACGAGGCGGTTGTCGCCCCAGGCAAGTCGCGAGAGCAACACCACGGTGCCGTCGAACAGCGCCGGATTGGCTGCTATCTCGCGCTGCCAGTTTTCGGCGATTGCGCATTCATTGTCCCGCGCGAAAGGGTGCGTGCCGGGATCGAGCCGGACGTCGATGGTATCGACCGGCAGGATGACATTGCGCGGCAGGTCGAAACTCATCTGTATCAACCCCAGTGCCGCCTATCGAACCATGTCCAGTGCGATCGCCACCGGGCAATGGTCGGACGCCTTTGGCCGGTCCCAGCCGGCGCGTGGGAAGCGCTCGACCTCCTGGCCTGCCGGAAAGATCGTGCGCCAGGGCTGGCCACTGCGGATGATGTCGGGAACGGCGGTGGCATTCCTGGCCGCCAGTCCCCTGGAGAGCAGGATATAGTCGAGCTGGCAGAGATGCCGCTCTTCGGGCCCACGGGTATGGTAAAAGGTCCAACGGTTCATTTCCGGTCGCCGCTCGACGACGTTCTCGCAGAAGCCGCCAGCCGTCAGCACGTCGATGCTGGACCGGGCCTCGTCGACCACCTCGAAACGGTAGCCGCCGACATCATCGCCGGCAATCTTCACCCGCTGGCGGTAATCATTCATGTCGCCGCAGATCGCCCAGCGCTTGTCGGCGGCGTGCTCCTTGCCGAAGCGCTCCTCGACGATGCGGCGCACCGCTTGCGCCTCGGCGATGCGGACCGGCATCGTCGCCTCGCGACCGTCGAGCCCGTTGCGGGGCGGCCCCATCGATTTGAAATGCACGAGGTAGAGAGTCAATGGGGCACCGCCCACGGTGATGTCGACTTCAAGGCAATCGCGCCGGAAGATGCGCTCATTGGCCTGCTTGCCGAGCGCCTCGAGTTCCGGCGTGTGCAACCCGAACTGCTCATAGGTGATATAGGCGTGGCTGGTCATGCGCACGAATTCGATCGGCTGTCCCTGCGCGGACTCGCTGCGCATCATCACGGCGACGTCGATGCCGCGCGAATCATTGCCTGACGTGGTGTATTTCTGGCGGTAGCCCTGCCCCACCATCTTGAACAGATAGCCGTATTCGAAGGCCTTAAGCGCCTCGATGTTGTCGACCTCCTGCATGCAGATGATGTCGGCCCGGGTGGCGGCGATCGCCAGCGCCGTCAGCTGGCGCGTGTCGTCTGATTGCGCGATGGCGCGGGCCTGCTCCAGGATCTTGTACTCGGCCTCGCTCTGGATATCGAACAGCGCCAGCGTCCGATCCTCGTTGAGCTGATTGCGATAGCCGGAAAAATCGAACCTGTTCATCAGGTTCTCGACATTGAAAGTGGCAAGGCGCAGCGACATGCCGTGACCTTTGCCTGCAAGCGGCGGAGAAAACAAGCCGGCAGGGCCACAAGCCCAGATCGTCTGGACCTGTGGCATTTCGCGCCATGGTTGACGGAACCTTTCCGTTCATCCGCCGTTCAGACGCAAACATCCACATTGGCTCCATTCCTAGGGTAGGCGTGGGGCCTGTACCTCTTGGAGAGTGCAATGAATTCGCTCTTTTCTTCCACCATCAAATCCGGGCTGATTGCGCTCGGCGTTGTCTCCGGCATAACGGCGCCGTCCGCCGCCGGACCGATCCTGCAGCCGGACCTGTCGATTCCCGCCAGCACAGCAGCGCCGACCGTCACGCCGGTCCGCGAAGACTGGGCGGGCAACAACAACGGAACGTTCAACAACGAATGGAGATGGGGCCGGTCTGGCAACTGGAACCGCGGCAACTGGGGACGCGGCAACTGGAATCGTGGCGACTGGAACCGCGGCGACAATTGGCGTTGGCGCCATCGCCACTACCGCGGCGGCTACTACGATGATGGCGCGGGTGCCGCAATCCTGGGCCTTGGCCTGGGTCTCGGCCTTGGCAGCCTGTACAATAACTACGACTATTATGCGCCGCCGCCGCGCCGCTATTATCGCGCGGGCCGGCCTTCGAGTGCCCATGTCCGGTGGTGCTATAACAGGTACCGGTCGTATCGCGCCTGGGACAATACGTTCCAGCCCTACAATGGCCCGCGCCAGCAGTGCTGGTCGCCTTATAGGTGAGGTGCGACCAGACCGGTCGGGTCGAAATGAAAACGGCGCCGCGAGGCGCCGTTTTTGGCTTGATATCGCCCAGGTCTCTGGCCTGGTCCACCAGCTTGGTCCTGAAGATACCTGCGACCGCGCTGGGCGAAGCCCTCAGTTCTTGGCCTTGTCGACCAGCTTGTTCTTCGAGATCCACGGCATCATGGCCCGCAGCTTGGCGCCGACTTCCTCGATCTGGTGGCTGTCGTTCATGCGGCGGATGCCCTTGAAGCGCGACAGGCCGGCGCGGTATTCCTGCATCCACTCCGAGGTGAACTTGCCGGTCTGAATGTCCTTGAGCACGCGCTTCATCTCGGCCTTGGTCTCGGCGGTGATGATGCGCGGACCCGAGACATACTCGCCCCATTCGGCGGTGTTCGAGATCGAGTAGTTCATGTTGGCGATGCCGCCTTCATAGATCAGGTCGACGATCAGCTTGACCTCGTGCAGGCACTCGAAATAGGCCATTTCCGGAGCGTAGCCGGCTTCCACCAGCGTCTCGAAGCCGGCGCGGATCAGTTCGACCAGGCCGCCGCACAGCACGACTTGCTCGCCGAACAGGTCGGTTTCGCATTCTTCGCGGAAATTGGTCTCGATGATGCCCGAACGGCCGCCGCCGACGCCGCAGGCGTAGGATAGAGCCAGGTCAAGCGCATTGCCCGACGCGTCCTGGTTGACGGCGACCAGGCACGGCACGCCGCCGCCCTTCTGATATTCGCCGCGCACCGTATGGCCCGGACCTTTCGGAGCGATCATGACGACATCGACGGTCGACTTCGGCTCGATCAGGCCGAAATGCACGTTGAGGCCGTGCGCGAAGGCGATCGCCGCGCCATCGCGAATGTTCGGCGCGATCTCGTTCTTGTAGATGTCGGCCTGCAGTTCGTCAGGCGTCGCCATCATCATCAGGTCGGCCCATTTGGCGGCATCGGCCACGCTCATCACCTTGAGCCCGTCGGCCTCGACCTTCTTGGCGGTCGCCGAGCCGGCCTTGAGGCCGATGGCGATCTCCTTGGCACCGGAATCCTTAAGGTTGAGCGCATGCGCCCTGCCCTGGCTGCCATAGCCGATGATGGCGACCTTCTTGCCCTTGATCAGGTTGAGATCGGCATCACGATCGTAATAAACGCGCATTTTACTTCCTTCCCGTTTTCTAAGATCAAAGGCCTTGCGGCCCGGTTTTTGCTCCGAAAAGAGCGAGAAACTGCTGCGTCGCCCGGGCGGCGTCGCCGCCGATCGCCGCCTCAGTCAATTCCAGCCGGTCGCCGAGCAGCAGACGGATCTGCACGTCCCGGCCTACCAGCCCGAAAAAGGTACGGAACGCCGTCTCGGCATCCGCGAACTCCAGGAGCCCGGCCTTGCGCCCGGCTTCAAGCACCGGCTTCAGCCGTCTCGCCAGCGCGAAACGGCCATTCTCCAGCACGACGGCGCCAAGATCGTCCTTGCCCGATCCGGCATGACTGACCGCCACACGGTTCAGTGCGATCGAGGTATCGCTGGAAATGACACTGAGCCAGTCAGACGCGAAGCGCTCGAGGCTCGCCGTCAGCGAGGCAAGATCCAGCCCCTTGCCGTCGACCGAAGCAACACGCACCTTCGAGGCCTGCCACTGCACCGTCGCCGTCAGCAACCCGTCGCGGCCGCCAAACCATTTATAGAGCGTTTCCTTCGAACAGCTTGCCCGCCGCGCCACCGCTGTCATGGTCAGCTTGTCGCCCTCCTCGACCAACAGCCGCAATGCCGCGTCCAGAACGGCCTTCTGCCGCTCCGTCAGCGCCTGGCTGTTGTCGATGTCGGCGTTTGCCAGCAACACAGTCTTTCCTCGGGCAGGCGAGCTGGCCAGCAGGCCAGCCGTACCG
Source organism: Mesorhizobium sp. B2-4-12 (assembly GCF_006441575.1). NCBI lineage: Bacteria > Pseudomonadati > Pseudomonadota > Alphaproteobacteria > Hyphomicrobiales > Phyllobacteriaceae > Mesorhizobium > Mesorhizobium sp. B2-4-12. The sequence goes on along the minus strand of NZ_VFVC01000023.1, from coordinate 5,955 downwards.
TACGTTACGGTTCGGCATGCTATGGCGTATTGCACCGGACCTTGCAAGCCCTATTTCTATCCGGACGGTTTTCGCTGTCGGCCACCCCTGGGGCGAAGAAATGCTGATCGGGTTGCTTGCCTTGACCATAGCCGCCGTTTTCGCCGGCGCCGCGATCTATGTCAGCGTCGCCGAACAGCCGGCGCGGCTTCGCCTTGATGACGGGGCGCTGCTGCGGGAATGGCAACCTTCCTACAAGCGCGGCGCAGCGATGCAGGCGTCGATCGCCATCGTCGCCTGCGTCCTTGGTCTTATCGCCTGGTGGCAGACTGGCGGGCACGCTTTCCTGGCTGGCGCGATATTGATCATCCTGCCATGGCCATGGACGTTGATCGCGATGATGCCAACCAACAGGGTGTTGCAAGCGATGGATGTCGGCGCCGACAATCCGCAGGTCAGGCCCCTGATCGTCAAATGGGGCAATCTGCACCTCGTTCGCGTGGCACTCGGCGTGCTGGCGACGCTGGCCTTTGTCTGGGGCAGTCGTCTGGGCTGACGTCGGGTTCATCCAACGAAACGGTCAGGCCACTGTGCTTCGGCAAGCCCAGCCCGCCTGAACGGATCGATCGCCGTGCCGGCGACCATCGAGGCGAGGAACCGCGGAACCGGCGGGATCTTCGCGATGGTCGCCACCAGCCGGTCGCGGATGAAAGGGCAGCGCCACGTTGGCCCCTTGCCCGGGTTGGGGCTCGTCGAATGCGCGGCATAGCCGATGACAGCCTATCTCCGGCCGACGGGAAGCTTCATCGTGCGCCAACTGGCGGCACAATCCCTCATGAAGGCAGCCAAGGCAAGCTGGCGCTTTTACGCTTACATCAGGCGCAAGCCGGGCTCAGGCTTGGGCGGCATCAAATCCCTTGCGCGCCTCGCGCACTGCATCGTGGTTGAGCTCGGCCCACTGGAGCAACTGATGTAAGGCGCCGAACATCGACCGGCCCAGATCGGTGAGGCTGTATTCGACGCTCGGCGGCTTGGTCGGGAACACTTCGCGATGCACATAGCCGTCGCGCTGCAGGTCATAGAGTGTCTGGGTGAGCATGCGCTGCGAGATATCAGGCACCAGCCGCCGCAGCTCGCCGAAGCGATAGGGTTGTTCGGCGAGCGCTGCCATCAGCAGCGAACTCCATTTGCCGCTAAGACCCTGGATCACGTCTCTGACCGGGCAGTCGGATAGATCGCCGCCGCCGGTGATCGCTTTGTAGATGTCCAGTTTCGATTTCAGGCTGACGATCCGGCTGTCCATGGCTGGTTCCCTGCGTGTGCCTACCTCCCGAAAAACTGCCTTCTTTACGGCGACAGGTCAATTCCTATTTTAGCGTTGGTCTCTTTTAGAGACTAGTAAAAGACCAAAGAGCATCCCGCCGCTTCGGCACAAAATCAGGATCCTTCCATGCCCGAAACCCTTCTCGTCACCGGCGCGTCCGGCCAGCTTGGCCGCAGCGTCGTCAACCACCTGCTGGACACCTTCAAAGTGCCGGCGTCCCGGATCATCGCCACCACCCGCACGCCGGCGAGCCTGGCAGATCTCGCCGCGCTCGGCGTCACCGTGCGGGCAGCAGACTTCGACGATCAGGCATCCCTCCCCGCCGCCTTCGCCAGCGCCGACCGCGCGCTGATCATCTCGACCAACGAATTGGCTATCCAAGGAAAGCGGCGCGCGCAGCAGGTCACAGCGGTCGCGGCAGCGAGGCAGGCCGGCGTCAAGCACCTGCTTTACACCTCCTTGCCCAACACCGAGCCCGGTTCGCCCGTGCTCTTCGCGCCCGACCACTACGGCACGGAACAGGCCATCAAGGCGACCGGCATCGCCTACACGATCTTTCGCAACGGCTGGTACGCCGAGAACCTGTTTATGGCCCTGCCACAGATCATGGCGTCCGGACATTGGTATACCTCGGCCGGCGACGGCCGTATTTCCTATTGCGCACGCGACGATATGGCGGCCGCCATCGCCGCCGGGCTCACCTCCGGCAACGGTGAGAACAAGACCTACACACTGACCGGCCCCCAGGCCTACACTGTTGCCGAGGTCGCGACGCTTGTCAGCAACGTCACCGGCAAGCCGATCGAGGTTGTGCAACTGTCCGACGAGGCCTTGACCGGGGGAATGAAGGCGGCAGGCTTGCCGGATCCGATTGCCCGGCTTCTCGTCTCCTTCGATGCCGCCGCCCGCGCCGGCGATCTCGGCATGGTCACGGATTCGGTCGAAACGCTGTCCGGCCGCAAGTCGGCGACGTTGAAGCAGTTCCTGAAGGCCAACGAGGCCGTGCTGGCGGGCTATGGCAATTCCAGGAAAATTGCGTAGCGGTTTTCCGTTCGGGATTGCGTAAAAACAAGAAGTTAGAGCGGGTCGACGATTCTATCGAACGCTGAACGCTCTAAGTCGGCCCGGCGGGAATCGGATTAGATTCCCGCCGCGCTATTTCGATGTCTTGAGTAGGCCAAGCCGGATCAGGCTTTCGCCGGTCGCCGCCAGCGCGTCTTCCCGAGACCGCGGCGCCCAGCCGAGCATGCTGACCGCCTTGGCGTTGGTGGCATTCTTGACCTTGCCCAATTCCGTCACGAGCTGCGCGACGTCCGGGTTGAACAATCCGACCACCCGCACCAGCCAATCGGGAAGCTGTCTTGTCGAGACGCGCGCCGCCGCACCGCCGAGCCGCGTTTTCAAGGTCTGCGCCATTTCCCGCACCGTCATGAAATCGCCGGCGACGGCGAGAAACCGCTGCCCCTTGGCAACGGGATTGGTCATGGCACGCACATGCAGCTCCGCCACGTCGCGTGCGTCGACAACGCCGAAGGACAGGCGCGGCAGCCCCGGCATGGCGCCATTCATCATGCGCTGGACAAATTCGGTGGAGGTCGAATGGTCCGATCCCAGAACCGGTCCGAAAATTCCGACAGGATTGACGACCGCAAGCTCCAGCCTGCCGCCCTCTGCGGCGATGAAATCCCAAGCCGCGCGCTCGGCCAGCGTCTTCGATTTCACATAAGCGCTGACCTTGCCCGTCGGATCGGTCCAACTCTCCTCGGCGAACGGCCGCCCGTCGGGCGGCATCTTGCCATAGCCAATGGCCGCGAAGGATGAGGTCAGCACGACGCGTTTGACGCCGGCGTCCCGTGCCGCCCGCAATACCCGCAATGCACCCTCACGCGCCGGAACGATCAGCTCATCCTCATGCTTGGGCACGCCGCGCGGAAATGGCGAAGCGACATGAAGCACATAGTCGCAGCCGGTCACCGCTTGCAGCCAGCCAGTGTCACTCATGAGGTCGGCGACGGCAAAGGACAGCCTGTCGGCCGGTTCGGCGCCGCCAACCTTGATCATGGCCAGGACATCGGCTTCACGCTTGGCGGAGCGCACTGTCGTGCGCACGCGGTAGCCCGCCTTCAGCAACTCGAGGATGCAGTGGGCGCCTAGGAAACCAGATCCGCCGGTGACAAGCACCAGTTCGCCGCTCATGCCCGCCTCCGCATCTGTTCAGGTCAAGAGCAATTCCAGGAAAAAGTGCGTGCGGTTTTCCGTCCGGAATTGCCTAAACCCAGAAATCAAAGTGGTTCAGCCCCCTGAACCACGCTTGATGATCGAGCTCGTCAGATCGCCACCTGCGTTCCGATCTCTACCACACGTCCGGTCGGAATCTGGAAATATTCGGTCGCGTCGGCCGCCGTGCGCGCCAGGCCGATGAACAGCCGGTCCTGCCAAACCGGCATGCCGGAATTGGGCGAGGCTTTCAGCGAACGCCGCGACAGGAAGAAGGATGTCGTCATGATGTCGAACTTCCAGCCCTGCTTGCGGCAGATGGCCAGCGCGCGCGGAATGTTGGGCTGTTCCATGTAGCCGAAGGTCAGCGTCACCCGCATGAACAGCTCGTTGACCGTCTCCATTTTGACCCGCTCGCTGTCGGGCACCACCGGCTGCGGCGCCGTCACCACCGAAAGGATGACATTCTGCTCGTGCAGCACCTTGTAGTGCTTCAGGCTGTGCATCAGCGCGGTTGGCGCACTGAGCGGATCGCTGGTCAGGAACACGGCGGTGCCGGACACCAGCTGCGGCTTCTTCTTCAACAGATTGCCGGCGAGGAAATCGAGCGGGATCTCGTTGCGACGCGTCTTGTCGAAGAGATAACGGCTGCCGCGCACCCAGGTCCACATTCCCAGCACGATCGCGAAGGCCACGACCAGCGAGGCCCAGCCGCCTTCGAACACCTTGACGATGTTGGAGGCAAAAAACCCGACGTCGATCAGCGCAAACAGCGCCGTCAATCCAATCGCTGGCCAGAGATTCCATTTCCAGATTCGCGTCATGATGACGAACAGCAGCGTCGTCGTCACCAACATGTTGCCGGTTACCGAGATGCCGTAGGCCGACGCCAGCCTGCTGGACTCGCCGAAGCCGACCACCAGCATCATCACCACCAGCGCCAGCAGAAGATTGACGCGCGGCATGTAGATCTGGCCGGACTGCTTTTCCGACGTGTGCAGGATTTCCAGACGCGGCAGCATGTTGAGCTGCACCGCTTGCCTAGTCAGCGAGAAAGCGCCCGAAATCACCGCCTGGCTGGCAATCACGGTCGCAGCGGTCGCCAGCACGACCATTGGGATCAGTGCCCAACCCTCGTTCATCTCGAAGAACGGATGGCCAACGACGCCGCCATTGGCCAACACGAAAGCTCCCTGTCCGGCATAATTGAGCAGCAGGCAGGGAAACACGATCCACAGCCAGGCGAGCACGATCGGCTTGCGGCCGAAATGGCCGAGATCGGCGTAAAGCGCTTCAGCGCCGGTGACAGCCAGGAAAACAGCACCGATCGTCACGAAGGAAACGTCGGGCGAATGGATCAGGAAGGCGACGATATAATGCGGGCTGATCGCCCAGAGGATTTCCGGGTCGGCGACGATGTGGTTAACGCCGGAAAGGCCGATGGCAAGGAACCACACAGCGGTCACCGGGCCGAAGACCAGCCCGACGCCGCCGGTGCCGAAACGCTGTACCGCGAACACCGCGGCAAGGATGACCAGTGTGAGCGGCACGACATAGGGCTGGAACGCGGGCGTGACGACATTCATGCCCTCGACCGCCGACAGCACGGAAATCGCCGGCGTGATGACGGCGTCGCCGAAAAACAATGAAGCGCCGACGATGCCGATGCCGAGAATGACAGCCGAACGTTTTGGGAAACTGCCGCGCGCCAGCGCCATCAGGGACAGCACCCCGCCCTCGCCGCGGTTATCCGCTCTCAGCACGAACATGATGTATTTTATTGTTACCGTGATCGTCAGCGACCAGATGATCAGCGACAGCACGCCGAGAATGTCGGCACGATTGGCAACATTGCCACCGGATGAGGCATGCAGGGCTTCGCGGAAGGCATAGATCGGGCTGGTGCCGATATCGCCATAGACGACGCCAAGCGCGCCCAGCATCAACACCTTGGTGCTGTGCTGTTCGATTTCGGGATGGCTCGACTGTTCGACGGGTTCTGCCTCACTACCAGGGTTGGCAAGGGCCATGGACGACACTCCGATAAGCGCGCGGTGCTCTACGCTTGCTGCAATGCAATATCAAGTACCGCTGCGTAATGGCTCCCATACCGGAAGCGCTGGGCTGCTCGGCAAAACGGCCGGGTACCCGACATGCGCAGGACCAAAACCGCCGACGCTACGTGGCTGGCGCCAGCAGGATTTGCCGCATATGCCTTAAATAGCCACTTGCGTGCCGATTTCCACGACGCGGCCCGTCGGAATCTGGAAATATTCGGTCGCGTCGGCCGCCGTGCGCGCCAGGCCGATGAACAGCCGGTCCTGCCAAACCGGCATGCCGGAATTGGGCGAGGCTTTGAGCGAACGCCGCGACAGGAAGAAGGATGTCGTCATGATGTCGAACTTCCAGCCCTGCTTGCGGCAGATGGCCAGCGC